>DLZA01000304.1:19887-25004 GCA_003447515.1 Paracoccaceae bacterium | reverse complement strand
AAAATTGGGATATACTCGAAAAGTCATTGGGTGATGCTTGTAGGGCTGCGGGTTATGAGTTTGAGCTCTTGCCGGGTGAGGGTGCATTCTACGGCCCCAAACTTGAATTCACACTGACTGATGCCATCGGTAGAAATTGGCAGTGTGGCACGTTGCAGGTCGACACCAACATGCCTGAACGTCTGGGGACGGCGTATGTAGCACAAGACGGTACCAAAAACATACCGGTCATGCTTCACCGTGCAACGCTTGGCTCGTTCGAACGTTTCATCGGCATCCTGATTGAAAACTACGCAGGTAGACTGCCGCTCTGGCTTGCTCCTCGCCAGGTGGTTGTTGCCTCTATCGTATCGGATGCGAACGACTATGTTCATGAAGTCGTCGCCACTCTGAACGCTGCCGGCCTGCGAGCAGAAGCGGACATCCGTAACGAAAAAATCAACTACAAGGTCCGTGAGCATTCCCTGGCGAAGGTGCCCGCCATACTTGCCGTTGGTATGAAAGAAGTCGAAGAACGCACCGTTTCAGTGCGCCGCCTGGGCAACAAACAAACAAACGTACAGGCAATCGATAGCGCCATCATAAATCTGAGCACCGAGGCAACCCCTCCCGACATGCTTTGACTAATATTCGTAAACGGCTCAAGCCATCAAACCACCGATCTTATCACGCGCCACCCTTGCACTGACCAAGATCGACATGACCAATCCTAGCGTAACTGCGGCAGAAATTCCCAGCCACACACCTAGCGTGCCCATATTAAAAACGCTCACGAATAACCAAACGAACAACAATACTCCAAACGCTTGGCGGAAAATACCAATCCACAACGTCCAAATCGGTTTTTGCAATGCCTGCAGCAGCGAATTCATCGCAAACAGTACAAGATAAATAGGCAATATGAAACCATCCACTCGCAGGTACTGCGCTCCAATGCGGATCACTTCCGGATCATCCGAAAAGATAGCCATCAAATAAGGTGCTGCGACCCACAAAACCAGCGAGCCTACAAACATTAGCGCAATGCCCGCCTTGCAACAAAACGCCACCGCCTCACGCACACGATCAAAGTTTTGCGCACCATAGTTCTGCGCTACAATTGGCAGTAGCGCTCCCGTCAGCCCAAAACCTGGCAACAAAATCAATTGCTCCACCCGCAACCCAACACCGTAAGCTGCCACAGCTGAGCCACCAAAACCCTTTAAAAAATACTGAACAACAAAGCCGGCCATCATCATTACAATCATAGTGAAAGCGGTTGGAATCGCCTGTTGCGTAATCTCCCAAATCCACTTAATGCGAGGCCTAAATACCATCTCTTGAGCGTCTACCATTACGTCAGATTTTATGACTTGTCGTAGGATATAGAGCATAACGCCAGTCTGGCTGATCACCGTACTGGCCGCAATTCCGTTGAACCCAATGCCTTCCCAGACTCCGGGAATTCCAAAAATCAATAAAGGGTTTAGTACCAGGTTAGCAAAAAAAGCTGCTATTTGCGCGCGCTGCATGGATTTCATATCTCCTTGCGCACCCAAAATGCCGTTCGCACCAAACGCTATCAGAAATCCCGGTGAGCCGAGTAGCAGCAGGTAGAAGTACGCAATCCCCGCATCACGGTATTCACCTGGAGCAGAGATCATCGAAATCAATTTCGGTCCTACAAACACACCTAAAATCGCCAAAGCCAGCGACGCAATCACCGCGTAAGAGATGCCCTGACACGCAATTCGCTTTGCCTGCCCAGCACGCTTTTCGCCCAATGCCTTACCCACCAAAGCACTCAAGGCAGAGTTCAAACCAAATCCAAAGGACACTACAAGAAAGAACACTTGAAATGAAATGGCCAACCCTGCTTGCGCCTCGGTCGACAACATCCCCGCATAGAACGTGTCCACCACATTATATAACGTTGTAAATACCATCCCTATAGCCATCGGGATGGCCAGCGTGCGGAAGTGCTTAAAAATTGGCCCAACCGTCAGGTCCTGTGCATTTGCCATATTGTTCTCCTCTTCCGTTACCCGATGCCACGTCTTAAGCTATCTGTCACCTGCGAAAGTGACTTGACGCATGTCGCCGAGCCGGGCATCACGCAATTATGCAAATCTACAAAATACTTCGCTCAGACGAATGGGTTGCCATGCAGGCTGCAAACGAAACCGCAGGCGCTCCAATCGATCTTACCGATGGCTTCGTCCACTTTTCCACAGCTGAACAGGTAATGGAAACGGCAGCCAAACACTTTGCGGGGGCCGTCGATTTGTGGCTCATTGCTGCAGATACAAACCGTATGGCAACACTCAAATGGGAAATTTCCCGTGGTGGAGCAAAGTTTCCACACCTCTACGAGACGTTCAAAATGGACCACGTGGTCTGGGCCAAACACCTACCGATTGGCAAAGATGGACACATCTTTCCCAGCATGCCATGAAACTGACAGAAAAACTCGCCCTAGCGGCGCTGTATCGCCTTAATCCTGAACTTGGTCACACAATTGCGATCAAAGCCATCCAAGCGGGCCTAACTCTCAAACCCGGCCCCGTCACATCACCCCGCCTAATTACCGAGCTCGCTGGGCTTGAGCTTCCGAACCCTGTGGGCCTCGCAGCAGGGTTTGACAAAAATGCGACTGCACTTGACGCACTCCTGCAAACAGGTTTTGGCTTTATCGAGGTAGGCGCAGCTACTCCCCTGCCCCAACCTGGCAACGCCAAACCGCGCCTTTTCCGACTGCGCGAGGACCAAGCCTCAATCAACCGCTTCGGTTTCAATAATGAGGGCGCTCAAAAGATCGCCACCCGTCTTGCAACACGCCGCAGTGCTGGTATTGTTGGTCTAAACCTAGGCGCAAACAAAAACAGCATTGACCGTGTCGCAGACTTCGCGTCGGTCTTGAAAACCTGTGGCACCCTAGTAGACTTTGCCACCGTCAACGTCTCTTCACCCAACACTGAGAAGCTACGCGACCTACAAGGTAAGGCAGCGCTCAAAGCGCTCCTCGCAGGCGTAATGGATGCGCGTGAAAGCCTTCCAAATCACATCCCAATCTTCCTTAAAATCGCCCCAGACTTAAGCGAAGAAGAACTTGCCGACATAGCCGACGTTGCAAAAGCCTCAAACCTTGACGCCATCATCGCCACAAATACAACGCTATCCCGTGATGGCCTGACCAGTTTAGATCGTGACAAGATGGGGGGCCTGTCAGGCCAACCATTGTTTGAAAAATCCACACGTGTCCTCGCTCGGCTACACACTCTCACTGGAGGGGATATCCCCTTAGTTGGAGTGGGTGGCATCGGTTCTGCCGATCAAGCCTACGCCAAAATTCGTGCCGGTGCATCCGCTGTACAACTGTACACCGCTCTTGTTTATGGTGGCCTTTCGCTCGCAATTGATATCGCAAACGGTTTAGACTCGCTCCTCAAACGCGACGGCTTTGCACACGTTGAAGATGCTGTCGGTACAGATAAAGCGCCATGGCTATAACTAACATTTGCTCAATTCACCGGTCCACCGCACGCTCAAGCGCGGGATATCGAACTGCCAATGTCACACCCCTTGCCACAAAAAAGATGATCAACGCAGCCCATAGACCATGATTGCCAAACGGCTCCAACAGCAGCCATACACTCAACCAGTACACTCCAAAGGACACCAACATCATATTTCGCATGTCCTTGGTACGAGTCGCCCCAATAAAAATCCCATCAAGCATCCAAGAGGGCCCACCCAAAAACGGTGCCAATATCATCCACACTAAATAAACTCTCGCGGCGACTTGAACCTCAGGCGCTTTGGTCATTACATCAATCAACCATCCACCAAAAACCACAAAGGCTGTAGTCAGGATCACAATGACCATTGCCCCCCAAAAACTTGTCAGCATAACGGATCGGCGCAACCGTCCGCGATCCTTTGCGCCTAGTGCCTGCCCAATTAGCGCTTCTGCAGCAAAGGCAAAACCATCCATCCCATGTGCAGTAATAAATAGGAACTGGATCAAGACCTGATTGGCTGCCAACGTCGTATCGTCAAAGGCAGATCCCAAAAATAGAAAGGACACTAAACAAATCTCCAGCAGCACAGAACGGATAATGATGTCACTGTTCACAATCGCTAAACGTTTGAGGATGACCCTGTCAAACACTACGGCCCAGTTCTTCCAATACTGACCCTGAAATCCATCACGCACCAGCCATAGGCCAATACCTAAACCCGATATTTCTGCGATCACGGTGGCAGCTGCCACACCTTCGACGCCCCAACCAAGCCCCAGTACAAACCACAGGTCGAGCAAGATGTTCACGCCATTCATCCAAAGCTGCAACACCAACACAGCTTTTGTGCGCTCATGCGCCACAAGCCAACCCGTCAGCCCATACACCGCGATCGCCGCCGGACCACTCCAGATCCGAATTTGTAGATAGCCATGAGCAAGGCGCTCAACCTCAGCACTGGCAGGAGCCAATTGGAACGCTGCCCAAAAAATAGGCACCTGAAAAATCAGCAACAGTAATCCACCAGCGAACCCAATAATTAATCCGCGCACCAACAGCGCACAGACTTCACCCTGATCCCGCGCCCCGAGCGCCTGCGCGGTCAGCCCAGCCGTCCCCATGCGCAGAAAGCCAAACACCCAATAAATCGCCGTAAGGGTTATAGCGCCAATTCCTACGGCGCCAATCGGTGCAGCTAACCCCATTTGTCCAACAACACCCGTATCTACTGCGCCTAAAATTGGTACAGTTGCATTTGATATTACAATGGGAATTGCGACGTTTAGTACACGGCGATGAGTTAAACCACCGCGTGGAGCAGCAGCACTATTCATCCACAATTAATTTTGGCATCAAAAAATGCCCCGTCCCTTGCGCGTACAACTTGCTGCGATTATCCTGCCAAGCCTCTACATGAACAGACGCGTACCTCCGTCCAGACCGATTTACCCGCGCCCGGGCGTAGCAATCACGCGGCAGTCCTGACCGCAGGTAATCCACCGTGAAGTCAATCGTCTTTGGTAATCGCAAATAACCCGCCGCCTGCACAGCAGTAATATCTGTCTTTTTTTCCTCCAAAGGCCCCCAAGCCCGCTGCCATGCCAACTCAATCAGCGC
>DLZA01000304.1:8140-19489 GCA_003447515.1 Paracoccaceae bacterium | reverse complement strand
TGATCAAAAGCCATCACAGCAGTCAGCTCATCACCGCGCCGATCAAAACACACACCCATAAACTGAATGTAAGGCACACTCTCTACTAGTACCTTTAAAGCCCCGTCTCGCCGCTCTTTCAGCGCGAGCAAAGGTTCTGGCCGTTTCATAACACACCCTCCTTTAGGCGTGAAAATGTGAATGCACCCGTCGCACTTGCCACAGGTTTTTTCTCATCACCATCGTGAGCCACAGCACGCACAAAAGCCACAGTACGCGTCGCATTATAAACATGCGCCTCCGTGAAAATCCTCTCTCCTACTTTCGCAGGCCTCATGTATTCAATCCGCAAATCAATCGTCGCAGTCGGTTTAGCACTATCAGGATGCAGTGAGACGGCTAAGCCACAACACGTGTCCATCAACGCTGAAACCGCGCCTCCATGCACAACACCCGTTTCAGGATCGCCAACGATCCTACTGTCGTAAGGCATCGACATCACCGCCCTCGACACATCCATACTCTCAAGCTTAATATTGAGTGACGCACAAAACGGAAGCGCCTCTATGAACTGCTCCGCGACTTTTTCTCGCTGCTTTTGCGATAACTTAATCATTTCAAACGGTGCCCTCTGTTTGACTTTCAATCAATAAGGAAGATTGCGGACCAGACACAACCCTTATTACAAAGATACCCAGACAACGTTTTGACATTCAAAACACTGTTTCATATCGCAACCGCTATGCGAAACGCTGTTTCATATTGCAACCGATGATGAGTTTGATAAACCGTGACTGTTGATTCAACCTGAAAATGGAAGTCTTGGAATGCCCGGCGACCGTCTGACGCTTAAAGAAATGTGCGCTAAATTCGACGTCACCACGCGGACCTTGCGCTATTATGAATATATTGAACTGCTATTTCCCGAAAAGGAAGGCCGCACCCGTTACTATGGTCCAACCGAATTTGCACGCATGGAGCTGATCTTGCGCGGCAAACGTTGGGGTTTTTCGCTTGAAGAAATCCGTCAATGGTTGGAGATGTATGATAAGGAGGACAACTCAGCACAGCTGACAACTCTTCTTGAAATGGCTGAACGCCAGTTAGTTGCTCTCGAATCGCAGCAAAAAGAACTAAACGAAACCTTAGTCGATTTGCGCGAAATGCGGGATCGCACCCAAACGCGCATAAAAAATGCAAATAAAAAAAAATAGATAACTTTAGTTATTAGAGATTTTGTTTATTACGTCACGTCTCTTTACGCTTAGGTCATGGTCACTATCCCATAAATCGTTAAGTTGACGTTGACGTAAACGTTAGTAAGTATTTTTTGATGAGGGGCTCATGAGCGAAGATCTTAAAACCATTCGCCAAATGTGCGAAGAATTAGATGTAACACCGCGCACCCTTCGTTTTTACGAGTCTAAAGAACTGATCAGGCCTAAGCGGGTTGGTCAAAAGCGTCTCTACGACAAACGCTCGCAGGCCCGTTTAAAACTGATCTTGCAGGGAAAACGATTTGGTTTTTCTCTCGAAGAAATACGCCAACTACTGGACCTCTACTATATTGGCGACCAACAACGCACCCAAATGACCAAGACATATGACCTTGCCTTAGAGCGTCTTTCCGCAATGAAGCAACAACGCATTGAATTAGAAATCACCATCGCTGAATTTGAGAAACAACTTACATGGGGAGCGAGCGTCATCGCTGATCTCAACTCGGCCGAGGCTGCTGAGTAACCCCAAACAACCAAGACACAAGGAGTCCTCCAATGCCAACCTATGCCGCACCCACTAAAGACATGGCCTTCGTCCTTCACGATCTGCTCGGTATCGAAAAATCTGACGTACCAGGCTATGATGACCTGACACCGAGTTTCACATCCGCCATTCTTGAAGAGGCGGCGAAAATCCATCAGGATGTGATAGCACCTTTGAACGTGGTGGGTGACAAGGAAGGTTGTTCATTAGAAAACGGTGTCGTCCGCACACCCACGGGCTTTAAAGCTGCGTTTGACCAATTTCGCGAAGGCGGCTGGACAGGCATCGCCTGTGAAGAAGAGTTTGGAGGTCAAGGCATGCCCTACCTAATGGGCACAACTATAGGCGAAATGACCTCCGCTGCGAACCAAGCTTTTGCAATGTATGGCGGTCTTACTAACGGTGCTTACGCGTCGATCTTGGCACACGGCTCCCAAGAGCAAAAGGAAACATACCTTCCAAACATGGCATCCTGCAAATGGACAGGTACAATGAACTTGACCGAACCCCACTGTGGTACGGACCTCGGCATGATGCGCACAAAAGCAGCCCCGCAGGCGGACGGTTCTTATAAAATCTCTGGCCAAAAAATCTTTATTTCTGCCGGCGAACATGACATGTCTGACAACATCATTCACTTGGTGTTAGCAAAAATCAAAGATGGCCCAGAGGGAATCAAAGGCGTTTCTCTTTTTATTGTTCCAAAATTCATCGTGAACGAAGATGGCTCCGAGGGCATGCGTAACGGCGTCTCCTGTGGTGCTATCGAAGAAAAAATGGGCATCCACGGTAATTCAACCTGCGTGATGAACTACGACGAAGCAACAGCTTATCTGCTAGGTGACGAACACAAAGGAATGCGCGCCATGTTCACGATGATGAACCACGCCCGCCTGGGTGTAGGTTTGCAAGGTCTGGCCCAAGCCGAAGCCGCTTACCAAAACGCCGTTGTCTACGCCAAGGATCGACTTCAAGGGCGCGCAGTCACTGGCGCAGAAAGCCCTGACACCCCTGCCGATCCAATCATCGTGCACCCAGATGTGCGTCGCTCTCTTATGGACCAGAAGTCATTCGTCGAAGGTGCCCGCGCTTTCGTCTACTGGGGTGCCATGTTGATCGACCAGGCCCACGGGCTTGCAGACAAAGATGCAGACGGCTTGATCTCACTGCTCACACCGGTGATCAAAGGCTTTTTGACGGACAAGGGCTACGATATGACTGTCCAAGCGCAACAATTATACGGTGGCCACGGCTATATCGAAGAATGGGGGATGTCCCAATTTACCCGCGACGCAAGGATTGCAATGATTTACGAGGGCACAAACGGCGTGCAGGCGCTCGATCTTGTGGGGCGTAAGCTGGCGCAAGATGGCGGCAAACACGTTATGGCTTTCTTCGAAATGGTAAAATCTTTCATCGGGGAAAATAAAGGCAACGAAGCGCTAGCTGACTTTATCAACCCATTGAAACAGGCATCCAAGGATCTTCAAGCAGCCTCCATGTATTTCATGCAAAACGGCATGAAAAACCCAAACAATGCTTTGTCCGGATCGTCCGACTTCATGCATCTTTTTGGACATGTTTGTCTTGGGCTGATGTGGGCCCGCATGGCAAAGGTTGCAACGGAAGCTCTTGACGGACACCCCGATGATCCAGACTTTTATCAAAATAAACTGATAACTGGCCGCTACTACATGGCACGTCAACTGCCAGCTACGGGCATGCATCTTGCGCGCATTCAATCCGGCGCTGACACCGTTATGGGTCTAGATGCAGAAGCGTTTTAAACAAACCCAACGCACACATTTTCGATGTGGCTAATTAGCCGCGTCGAATGTATAAATATAGGGAACAACACCATGAATTTGCACGATCTTAAATCTGCTTGGATGACAGACGAGCATAAAATGCTTGAAGAGATGACAACCCAATTCATAAGTGCTGAATGGTCTCCTCACTTTGAAAAATGGCGTAAACAAGGTGAAATGGACCGTGGCACCTGGCGGCAAGCAGGCGAACTCGGTCTCCTTTGCCCCTCTGTGCCCGAAGAATACGGAGGCGCAGGTGGTGATTTTGGCCACGAAGCAGTAATTTTAATGGCAGCTTCACGTCTCAACCTCGCAAGCTGGGGTCACGGCATCCATTCGGGTATCGTTGCGCACTACATCCTGCACTGCGGTACTGAAGAACAAAAAAAACGCCTGCTGCCTAAAATGGTTTCAGGAGAGCTCGTCGGTGCATTGGCGATGACCGAACCCTCAGGTGGCTCGGATGTGCAATCAATCAAAACCCGCGCTATCAAGGATGGCAACAATTACAAGATGACAGGTTCTAAAACCTTCATATCTAACGGCCAGCACGCAAACTTAATTCTCGTAGCTGCAAAGACAGATCCATCCCAAGGCTCACGCGGCACGTCTCTAATGATTTTGGAAACAGACGGGGCCGATGGCTTCACCCGTGGTCGCAATCTCGACAAAATTGGCATGAAAGCTGCTGACACGTCGGAGCTGTTCTTCGACAATGTAGAAATCCCACCTGAGAACGTACTGGGCGGCGAAGAGGGCCGTGGATTTTACCAAATGATGCAACAATTACCGCAAGAACGCCTGATCATTGGCTGCGGTGCCGTTGGTGCCATGGAAGGCGCTGTCGCGACCACAATCGAATACTGTAAAGAACGCAAAGCATTTGGCAAAGCCATCTTAGAATTTCAAAATACTAAATTCAAACTAGTAGAATGCGCCACAAAAACCCAAGTTGCCCGCGCATATTTAGACAGCTGCATCGCTGCGCACCTGAAGGGTCAGCTCTCAGTTGAACAGGCTGCGATGCAAAAATACTGGCTAACTGACACTCAAGGGGAAGTCCTGGACGAATGTCTACAACTGCACGGCGGCTATGGCTTCATGATGGAATACGCCGTGGGCGAAATGTGGACCGACGCTCGCGTACAACGTATCTACGGGGGCACAAATGAAATTATGAAAGAACTGGCGGGTCGATCACTATAACACAGAACCTAAGTTCTCTTCTTTTACTACGGGACCACCCAGCAAACCCAACTTTAAACCTAGTTTGGTAGCGATTACGAAAAGGAAACAAAATGGCTGACTACAAACTCTACTGCTTCGGCGAGAGCGGAAATGCTTACAAAGCCGCACTGCCCCTGTCCCTCTCAGGTCTTGATTGGGAGGCTGTCTATGTAGATTTCTTCGGCGGCGAAGGCCGTTCTCCAGAATATCGCGCCAACATCAACACATTTGGTGAAGTGCCCGCATTAATCCACGGCAATGAAAAAATTGCACAATCAGGCGTGATACAATCCTATATCACCGAACAATCTGGTAAATTTGGCGGCAAGACTGAAGCTGAAAAACGCGAAGTCCAAGCTTGGGTCCTCTGGGACAATCACAAACTATCCTCGATGGCAGGCCTAACACGTTTCCTGATGAACTTCCTGCCAGAAGACAAACGCCCAAAAGAGGTTATCAGTTTTAATCAAACCCGCCTCAAGGCCGCCTATAATACACTCGAAACTGCATTGAATGGTCGTGAATGGCTCGTCGGAGATGGCGTAACTAACGCAGACTTCTCCTGCTGTGGATACCTTTACTACCCCGAACCTTTCGGCTTTGTACGAGGAGATTACGCCAATATCGACCGCTGGCTCGCAAACATCGAATCTCTCGATAGCTACAGGGCTCCTTACGACCTAATGCCTGGCTCCCCTGCTGACCGCGCCTAACCCACTTATACAAAATCGCTCATAAGGATTAAATACATGCCACATGATGCATATATCTACGACACAACGCGCACACCGCGCGGCAAAGGCAAAAAAGACGGCTCTTTACATGAGGTTTCCGCCGTGCGCTTGTCATCCGAAGTTTTAAACCAATTACAAGCCCGCAGCGACTTCGATTCCAAAGATGTGGACGACGTGATCTGGGGCAACGTATCTCAAGTGGGCGAACAAGGCGGCTGTTTGGCCCGATCTGCGGTGCTGTATTCTGATCTTGACGAATCTGTTGCCGGCGTTTCCGTCAACCGCTTCTGCGCCTCCGGTCTTGAAGCCGTCAATATGGCAGCGGGTCAAGTCATGGGTGGCATGGGTAATGCGTATATCGCTGGTGGTGTGGAATCCATGTCCCGCGTTCCAATGGGTTCCGATGGTGGCGCAATCGCTGTAGACCCAACACTCGCGATGAAGGCCTATTTCGTTCCACAAGGCATTTCGTCTGATATCATCGCCACCAAATATGGCTTTTCCCGCGACATGTGTGACGAATATGCCGTGGAATCTCAACGACGAGCTGCTGTTTCTCAAAAAGAAGGCCGCTTCGACAAATCAGTTTTTAGTCTTTCGGATCAAAATGGCATCGAAATCCTCAACCACGATGAAATGGTGCGAGGCGAAACCGACATGCAAACCCTCGGCTCCTTAAATCCATCATTCAAAGCCCAGGGCGAAGTCATGCCAGGCTTTGACGCCATCGCACTATTAAAATACCCAGAACTGGAGAAAATTAATCACGTGCATCACGCAGGTAACTCTTCTGGGATCGCAGACGGCGCTGCTGCTATCCTAATTGGTAACAAAGAGTTTGGTGAAAAGAACGGCCTGCAACCCCGCGCTAGAATCCGCGCAACCGCAAAAATTGGCACAGATCCAACTATCATGCTGACAGGCCCTGTGCCCGTTACCGAGCGCATTTTAGAGCGCACAGGCATGAATATTGGCGACATCGATCTCTTCGAGGTGAACGAAGCCTTCGCTTCTGTCGTGCTACGTTTTCAAACGCACTTCAACGTCGACCATGACAAACTGAACGTAAATGGCGGCGCCATAGCGATGGGCCACCCACTTGGAGCCACAGGAGCTGTAATCCTTGGTACGCTCCTCGATGAAATGGAACGTTCCAACAAAGAAACAGGCCTTGCCACGCTGTGCATTGGCTCAGGCATGGGCGCCGCAACAATCCTTGAACGCGTATAAACGCACGCTGAAAAGAGAGAAACAATATGACTGATTTTCATTATAAACTCGACGGTGACATCGCAATTATTACGTGGGATTGCCCGGACAAATCTATGAACGTGATGTCTGAGACAGGCTTGGCCGAACTGGATACTCACATCGATACTGTGCTAAAAAATGATGTCGTTAAAGGTGCAATCATCACTTCTGGCAAAGACAGCTTTGCAGCTGGTATGGACCTTACCGTTTTAGCCGAATGGAAAAAACGCGGTGGCGATAATCCTGCATCACAGCTTATGGATGGCATCATGCAGAATCATACTGTGATGCGCAAAATCGAACGCGCAGGCATGGATGTGAAAACAAATAAAGGCGGTAAGCCCATTGTGGCGGCAATGACAGGCACAGGCCTTGGCATTGGTCTTGAAATACCACTCGCATGTCACCGCATTTTTGTTGCCGACAACCCCAGATCCAAGATCGGCTTACCAGAAATTATGGTTGGCATCTTCCCAGGCGGCGGCGGCACAACGCGGCTCGTGCGCAAACTTGGCATAATGAACGCCTCGTCCTATCTCCTTGAAGGCAAAACAGTGGCCCCTAACAGAGCCAAAGCCGCTGGTCTGATCGATGAAGTAGTACCTGCAGATGAACTAATTTCATCTGCAAAAGCATGGATCGAAAATGCAACGGATGCGGACCTCGTGAAACCGTGGGATGCAAAGGGCTATAAAATGCCTGGTGGCGCACCATATCACCCTGCCGGCTTCATGACCTATGCTGGTGCAACTGCCATGGTTCACGGCAAAACACAGGGCGCGTTTCCCGCCGCCAAAGCAATGCTCGCAGCCGTTTATGAAGGCGCACTCGTCCCATTCGATCAGGCCATCCGCATAGAAGCCCGGTGGTTTACCAACATTCTGTTAAATCCTTCCTCCTCTGCCATGATAAACTCGCTCTTTATCAACAAAGGTGCCCTCGAAAAAGGTGCGGTGCGACCCAAAGACATTGCTGATCAATCTGTTAAAAAGATCGGTGTACTTGGTGCTGGCATGATGGGTGCAGGTATCGCACTTGTCTCTGCCATGGCCGGGATCCAAGTCGTTCTGATCGACCGCGATCAAGAAGCGGCGGATAAAGGCAAAGCCTATTCTGTAGCGCACGCTGACAAAGGCATTACGCGTAAAAAATTCACATTAGAGAAGAAGGAAAAGCTTCTTTCTCTCATCACCGCAACATCAGACCTCAATACTTTGAAAGGATGTGACCTGATCGTGGAGGCAGTGTTTGAGGACGTGGGTGTCAAAGCCGATATGACGAAAAAAGTTGAGGCCATTGTTGGCACAGATTGTATCTTTGCAACCAATACGTCGACGCTGCCCATCGGCGAACTAGCCAAAGCATCTGTGCGCCCAGATCAATTCATAGGCATCCACTTCTTTTCTCCCGTGGACAAAATGCTGCTAGTAGAAATTATCAAAGGATCCGGAACAGGCGATCGCGCTGTAGCAAAATCCTTAGATTTTGTTCGTCAGATACGAAAAACACCCATCGTGGTAAACGATGCGCGCTTCTTTTACGCAAATCGTTGCATCATACCATATGGAGGCGAGGCCAACCGGATGGTAGCCGAAGGTATCGAACCCGCGATGATTGAAAACGCAGCCAAACAACTTGGCTTTCCGCTCGGCCCCTTACAACTAGGAGATGAAACATCCATCGATCTGGCTGAAAAAATCATGACGGCCACAAAGGCCGCCATGGGCAACGCCTACCCTGCATCCAACGGCGACGATGTTGTGCAAACCTTATTTGATTTGAAACGCTTGGGCCGCAAGACCAAAGCAGGGTTCTACGACTATGACGAAAAGGGTAAACGAAGCGGCCTTTGGAAAGGCTTGGGCGATCATTTTGAAGTCATGGAAATCCAGCCTTGCTTGGAGGAGGTCCAGCACCGGCTCATTCTTACCCAAGTCCTAGAGGCCGTTCGCTCCCTTGAAGAAGGTGTTCTTGAAGATATACGTGAAGGTGACGTAGGCGCAATCCTCGGTTGGGGTTTCATGCCCTGGTCTGGTGGCCCATTTGCATGGCTCGATATCATCGGCACAGCAAAGGCAGTTGAAATCTGCGATACCCTTCAAGCCAAACATGGCGATCGGTTTGCAGCCCCAGCACTGCTGCGCGAAATGGGCGAAAAAGGCGAAAAATTCTATGACCGCTTCAACACGGCATCTAAAGCCGCCTAAATGCAAAAAGAGAAAATCATAGGGACCGGGCAGAGCCTAACAGTTCACTCACATCGCTGTGGTGTCTGTGACGCGCTGTGCGGGCCCTTTGTGTGTTGTTTTGCGGCATCTTTTGGCCCACACATGTGACGGCATGCGTCTGCTGTGGCTATACGTGATTTTTGCAATTTGTGTAGTCACTGACTGTCCGTACATCGTGCCGTACGCCTAGATTGAGGTAATTAAAGCGTCAGTTGTATCATTCGATACAATAGGAACGTTCATGGAATCAATAGTTAGGGCGTATTTAGCGATCGCTGTCAAAACTAACAGAGAACACAACAGCGTTTGGATTACGCCATTTTAAAAAATTGCCGCGTAGGTTATTTCATGCGTTTTTTATTCCCCGAAACGGCCCGGCTTTCGCGCCACAAAACCAAGGCGCCACCGCCAACAATTAGCAATACACCTGGAAACAAACGGTCAATCGGAGCTTCACCAAAAACGATCCACCCCATTGTGAATGCAGAAATCAATCCAAAGTAATTGAATGGCGCCAGCAAGCTTGGCTCTGCCATGCGCACAGAGATCAACATACAAATCACACCGCAGCCACCCATCAGCCCCATAATCGTGATCAAACCCGCATCCTGCATTGTTTCAATGCCCGCAAATCCCGTGCTTACAAAAACCACTACCAAATTTCCTACCGCCGCAGCCACTGCGGAATACATGTACAATAACGAATTAGATACGTTACGATCAATCATTCGCACTGTTACAATCGACAATGCATAAAATGCGGCCGCACAAAGTGGCAACATCGCCCATAAACTAAAACTGTCGGCAGTGGGCTGCACAATCAACATAGCACCACCAAAGCCCAACAAAACTGCAGTGGATCGCCAGAGCCCGACCCTCTCCCCAAGAAGTGGAATAGAAAATAATACTACAAAAAGTGACATCGTGTATCCCAGTGCGGCCACCAGCGCAAAAGCCGAAGTGCCAAGAGAAGCATACCAACAGATCTGCGCAATGGTGACCATCAACCCTCGGGACAATGCAAATTTCCACTGCCTAATCCACAGATTTTTGTGCCCCAATTTGAACTCACCTGTCCACCACATCAAAATCAATGCTGGAATCATCCCAACGACATTGCGGTAAGCAGATAACTCCAAAACCTCGTATCGCGGAAGCAACGATTTAATAATTACAGACATACAGTCGAGGAATATTACGCCTAGAAGCAAAATACCCGCTGCACGAGCAAGATTGGATCCGAAAAACCTTCCCAAAACGTACTACTGCAGGCCCTTTTCAGAGAAAAGAGCCCCCAAATCTGCTTCTGGGCGTGCACCAATGTGACTAATAATTTCACCCGCAGCAACGCAACCCATGCGCCCACAAGTCATCATGTCACGTCCATTCACGAGTCCATGCAAAAAGCCGGCTGCAAATAAATCACCCGCGCCCGTTACATCAACAACACGTGTTGCTTCAGCTGGGGCCAGAACAGTCTCTCCATTCTTTACCACATACGCGCCCTTGGCACCTACAGTGCAGGCCACAATATCCACACGGCTCGCCGCTTCTGCAATACTTTCTTCCAGTGTTTCTGCAGGATACATCGCCGCCATTTCGTGTTCGTTACAGAACAAAAGGTCAATATGGTCACGAATCATATCGCGAAACGCTTGGTGATGGCGATCGACACAGAATGGATCCGACAGCGTGACCGAAACCTTACCGCCAGCACCTTTGCATGACGCAATCGCTTTAGCGAATGCGGCATGGGATAATTCTCCATCAAAACGATATCCTTCCAGATACAACCATTCCGCGTCAGCCATCATCGCAGGATCAATATCATCTGGCCCTAAATGTTCTGACACACCAAGATAAGTATTCATAGACCGTTCACTATCAGGCGTAACTAAAACCATGCAGCGTCCCGTTTCATCCAACGCGTCCGCTGGCGAACGCGGAACTTCAAAATCAGCTCCCTGCGCACGTATGTCGTGTTCAAAGATATCACCAAGTTGATCCGCCTTGACCTTTCCCACGTAAGCAGTCCGATCGCCCAGTGCTGCAATTCCCGCGATCGTATTTGCTGCAGACCCGCCAGACACCTCTTGGGCTGGCCCCATCACACCATACAATTCTGCTGCTCGATTGGTGTCGATCAACTGCATGATGCCCTTTTCCACACCATTGTCCGTCAGAAACGCTTCTTCACAAGGGGCCAACACATCTACAAGCGCGTTACCGATACCGACAACCTGATATTTTTTAACCAAAATTCTTCTCCTCAAACGGACACAAGTCCTCAACGATACAGTTTGCACAGATTGGCTTACGCGCTTTGCACACATAGCGCCCATGTAAAATCATCCAGTG
>DLZA01000304.1:0-7759 GCA_003447515.1 Paracoccaceae bacterium | reverse complement strand
ACAACATCTTTTCCAGGACAAATTCCAGTACGATTTCCAAGCCGATAAATATGTGTATCCACGGCCTGTGTTGGTTGCTTGAACCACATATTTAGAACCACATTTGCCGTTTTTCGCCCCACCCCAGGCAGGCTCTCCAATGCCGCCCGGCTTGACGGTACAACACTGCCGTACTCATCGATTAAAATTTGAGACATTTTCATAACATTTTTAGCCTTATTGCGATAAAGCCCAATCGTTTTTATATGATCCATCAAGACATCGAGGCCAAGCGCTAGCATCTTTTCCGGAGTATCCGCCACCTTAAATAGCTTTGCCGTCGCCTTGTTAACCCCAACATCTGTCGCCTGTGCTGACAACGCTACCGCAACCACAAGTGTAAAAGCATTCACATGGTCCAACTCGCCACTCGGTTCTGGGTCACTGTTACGAAACCGCGAAAAAATCGTGTGAATGGTATTATAATCAAGTTGTTTTGCCATAGCATACGGTGTGGCATGATGATGATGATTTGGGAAGAGAGATTTATTTTAAGAAATAACGCTATTTTTATGAATATACACGTGTCCAAAACATGTTGCAGTTAACGGCAACACTTAGTCAGCCATAAAAAAATATAAGACCCAGTCTATTTTACAGCCGTCCGTTCAAAGCAATCAAGTATTCGAGACAGAGCTTCACTTGCCAAATGTTATACAGATTATAAAAAACAAAAGAGCACAACTCATCCAACCCAAGAAAATGACCTTTTCGCGCCTCTTGGCGTTATGTATGCGAAAGGTGATAAACAATAGGTAACTCCGTGCTGCAAACTATAGTTGAAATATCCCTCAAAATATTGGCCGCTCCACTGCTAATCTGGCAAGGACTGCATGTTCGAAAGCATGCGCTGATCCTACCAGAACCTACCGGCCACCGGAGCGGCATCACTGTCAACCATTCAAACAACGCTATTCTTCGTTTGTTGATCGTAGGCGACAGTGCTGCTGCAGGTGTTGGGGAAAATACCCAAGACACGGCCCTTTTGGGCCAGCTGGTGGCCGGTCTCTCCGAACACTTCACCGTAGAGTGGAATCTAATCGCGCGCGCGGGTGCTACGACTGCAGCAACAACAAAATTGCTGCGTGACACCAGAGCAAAGCCTTATGACGCTGTCGTTGTATCACTCGGCGTCAACGATGTTACTCGCCAGATTCCACTGCAAAAATGGTTGAACCAAACCACTATCTTTCTTGATCTACTCACAATCAAATTCGCTGCTAGACGCATCTATACTGTAAACCTACCACCGCTGGGCACCTTTCCTGTTCTGCCACAACCTCTACGCTGGATTATTGGTTTACGGGTGAAGCGTTTTGATGCCGCAATGGAGAAACATCAAGCTAACCGCTGCGAAATTACCCGGCTATCAATAGACCTAAAGCTAGATCTCACGCTACTGGCTTCTGATAAATATCACCCAGGCCCAACTCTTTATGCACTTTGGGCCAAGAAAATTACAAAAGCAATTTTAGGTGATTTCCTGCAAGATTCTGATAGCAAATGGCAAGCTGACTGACCATATTAAGCCTATGACAAATAAGCAGTATCATCACAATATTATCAAGCGCGCTATGGACTACGTTGACAACACAGCCGGCGAACAGCCAAGACTTGACGAAGTCGCAAACGCGGTTGATCTTTCACCTTTGCACTTCCAACAAGTGTTTGCTGGGTGGGTGGGAGTATCTCCCAAAAACTTTCAGCAATATCTCACTCTCAACTACGCAAAATCCTTGGTGCGAAATCGTCTTACCTCGCTTGACACAGACCAAAATACAAATGCCCGTGGCACCGGCCGTCTGCATGATTTGTTTCTTTCATGGGAGAGCATGAACACTGAAGAGTTTGTTACTACCGGCCAGGACCTAATAATCACATGGGGCTGGTTCGACAGCCCCTTCGGTGAAATTATCTTTGCTACCATACCCGAAGGCGTCTGCGGCATGGGCTTTACAACTGAATTTGGTCGAAATTGGGCCATAAAAGACATGCAGAAGCGTTGGCCTGAAGCAACCTTCATAAAAAATGAAAACGCACTGCAAGCCAAAGTGGATGCCATTATTAACGGAGACCGCGCAAATCTCCAACTCATTGGCACATCTTTCCAAATTAAAGTATGGGAGGCGCTTCTTAATATACCGACGGGACATGTTACAACTTACACCGAAATCGCTAAATTCATCAGCAACCCTAAAGCCGTTCGCGCGGTTGGAAGCGCCGTGGGTCTTAATCCAATCAGTTGGCTGATCCCATGCCACCGTGTCCTTCGCAAATCCGGCGAATTGGGTGGCTATCATTGGGGATTGCCCCTCAAACGCTCGCTTCTGGCGTGGGAAGGCATCCGTAGAGATGCCAGAAATACAAAGTGAGACAAAAACGTGACTGTCTGCGCAAAATTCCGCCTGACCCTAGCACCAAGTAGTCCCCGAACCTTGTAAATTTCTGTGGGCTAGGCATGATGGCGTTAAGAGAAAAAAAGATAGGTAGAAAATGGCATCTACAAAAATCCTAACACTGGCATCCCTTTCCTTGTTTGCTTTGACTGCATGCGTTGATTCAAGAAATCCAGATTACGAAAAAACTCGAAATGGTGCAGCCATTGGAGCCTTCATCGGTGTGGCGACACAAATCATTGCGGGCAATTCCACCGAAAGTGCTCTAAAAGCAGGCGCGGTTGGTGCTGTGGCAGGGGCTGTTATCGGCAACATACTTGACCAACAAGAACGTGACCTTCGCAAAAATCTAGCAGGCTCTGGCGCAACGATAACCAACACAGGTCGCGAACTGATCGTGACCCTTCCCGAAGCCATTACCTTTGATACTGACAGCACATTCGTACGTGGGACTTTGCGGGGCGATCTAGCTAGGTTAGCACAAAATTTAGATGTGTACCCAGATAGCACCGTGGATGTCATCGGCCATACGGACAACGTGGGCGATGCAAATTACAACCAGAACCTGTCATCTCGTCGTGCATCATCTGTTGAAAATATCCTCCTCAATAATGGCGTAAATGGCAACCGCATTCGCGCTTACGGCCGCGGTGAAACACAGAGTATCGCGACAAACGAAACACCGGAAGGCCGCGCAGCCAACCGCCGTGTAGAAATTATTATCCGCCCAACAAATTAACTTTTGGGCTAATTCCAAGTCGGTTTCTGTAGTGTTGAAGGCAACTTTAACGCTACAGTCTGGGCTCAACATCCAAAATCTCAAAATGGTGGAAACGCGCAATTGGACCCGCCTGCAACTTATTGCAGGTAATACAATGAAAAGCAGCACGCGTCGCGGTTCCCCACATTCCACGCCGAAACATGATAACGTCCACCAAGCTGGGGTCATCACGCAACATTAACCTCGCTAACTCATTGTATCGTATTTTCCTTCTGGCAAACAAACCAATACGGTCTTGATAATAAAAGCTGTCGTTAAAACAAAAAGTATACCACCCACCAATATTCCAAATCTGCACAGTTGTTAGCCTGCAGGATCGCGACACACCAAATTTTCTTCTATCGAGGTCCATCCTTGCTGAAAATCAAAACTGGTCATATGATTGAACCAATTCGCAAACGGGACGGCCAGAAAACTATTTATGCCATTTCAAAAAATACAAACCGAACGAGTCGCCGACACCGTCGTTCGTCAGATTGAACAACTTATCCTGCGCGGTATACTTCGCCCAGGCGAACGTTTGCCGTCTGAACGGGATTTGTCCGAACGGCTCGGTGTATCTCGTCCATCTATCCGAGAGGCCATAGCTGATCTCGTGGAGCGCGGACTACTGACAACCCGCGCAGGCTCAGGCATCTTCGTCGACGACGTTTTGGGATCTGCCTTTTCGGAGCCCCTTATCAAGCTATTTTCTTCCCACGAAGAAGCACTGTTTGATTACATAGCCTTTCGCAAAGACCTGGAGGGATTGGCAGCGGAAAGAGCGGCCCGTGTGGGGAGCGATACAGATCTTAAGGTGATATCCACACTATTCAAGAAAATGGAAAACGCTCATACCAAACGCAATCCAGCCGAAGAGGCCGCCCTTGATGCGGAATTTCACATGGCTATTGTGGAGGCATCACACAATGTCTTTATGCTACACATGATGCGCTCCATGTTTGAAATGCTGCGCGCAGGCGTGTTCTATAATCGACAAGTCATGTTCAAAGTCCGCACCACCCGTACCGCGCTACTTGATCAACACCGCACTATCCATAATGCGATTGCAGCACGTGATCCCGAACAAGCTCGTAAAGCGATAGAGGACCATCTCAATTTTGTTGAAAGCTGTATGCACCAAGACCGCAAATCAGAAGCGAACGAGCAAGTCGCCAAAATGCGATATCAACACGAAAAAGACCGAAAATAGCGCAGCACAGTATTCGTTAATCCGCACCCCGAGTTCAAATTGAAATCCGACCACATACATAATAAATTCCAGCGCGGCTTGCAAAATCACATCAATAAAAAAGTACAGTAAACAATCCCAGGTTTAGTATCTCTGGCGATGCAAGTTAGCCCTGAAGCCGTAATCAAAAAAATGGTTTTATGTTGTATTATGACTGAATTTCCTGCAATGGAAAATGACGCTTATTACCTAGGGATATACACCATGAACAATACTGCCGATTTCGCTGACCGCATGCTATCCTTGGGCCTGGCCCGCGTATCCGAAGCCGCAGCAATTGCAAGTGCTAAATTGATTGGTCGCGGTGATGAGAAAGCTGCCGATCAGGCCGCTGTGAACGCTATGCGCAAGCAGCTCAATATGCTAGATATCGCGGGGGTTGTTGTCATCGGCGAAGGCGAACGAGATGAGGCACCCATGCTATTTATTGGTGAGGAAGTGGGCACTGGCAACGGTCCGGGCGTCGACATCGCTCTTGACCCCCTCGAAGGCACGACCCTCACCGCAAAAGATATGCCAAATGCTTTGACTGTGATTGCCATGGGCCCACGCGGCTCAATGCTTCACGCACCCGACGTCTATATGGATAAACTAGCAATTGGTCCGGGCTACCCTCATGACGTAGTGACAATTGGGATGTCACCCAAAGCTCGCGTTGAAGCGTTGGCTGCTGCCAAAGGCTGTGCCACCGATCAAATCACTGTTTGCGTTTTGGAACGTCCAAGACACGAAGCTATGATTGCCGAATTGCGCGAAACAGGCTGTGCTATCCGCCTAATTACTGATGGAGACGTTGCAGGCGTCATTCATTGCGCCGAAGCCGAAAAAACCGGTATCGACATGTACATGGGTTCTGGTGGCGCACCTGAAGGCGTGCTGGCTGCAGCCGCCTTGAAATGCATGGGTGGACAGTTTTATGGTCGTCTTACCTTTCGCAATAATGACGAGCGAGGCCGGGCATCGCGCGCAGGTATTACTGACTTCGATCGCATCTACACACGCGATGAATTGGTAACTGAAGACGTGATTTTTGCAGCAACAGGCGTGACAGACGGATCCATCCTTGCAGGTACGCGCAAAGATGGCGACTTTATGGAAACCGAAACAATCCTGATGCGGTCTAAAACTGGCTCAGTCCGGCGCATCAAATATCGTCAAAACAACCAATAGAAGTGAGAATGCCATGGCTGGCGAATTTGGTTTTCGCGGTCTAGATCGAAGTTGAAAAACCTCACAATACCAGTATATAAAAATAGGGTTTGAAAAAAATCAAAAATACGACGGAACCAAGACTTTAGTGTTAACGGGTGCTCATCATTATGTCTCTTCGGATTACTTCTGGAACTTCGGTAACCTCATGGTTCTAGTGAAGAACTGGGCTATTTCTTCGGACTTAACCATCCAAAAAATCAATAGCATGCCCACCACCAATGATAGAGACACATAATGACTGGATTTCTTGGCGTGTCTGTCTCCGCTACGGGCCGCCGTTGGGTAGGGCTTTCCGAAGCAGACGACCGTTACGCGCAAAATATTACGCAGCATACTGGCTTACCCACCATTCTATCGCGCACCCTAGCCCGCCTTCATGTTGATGCGTCTGACACCAAAGCCTACCTGTCGCCATCACTTCGCGATTTGATGCCAGACCCCTCCATTTTTCGTGATATGGACACCGCTGCGAACCGTATTTCAAGCGCAATCACAAAACGTGAATCTGTTGCAGTCTTTGCCGATTATGATGTGGATGGTGGTTCATCTGCCGCTCTGCTAATTGACTTTTTTCGCCAGTTCCAACTACCAATAAGTCTGTACGTACCCGACCGCATTGACGAGGGCTATGGCCCCAACGAACCTGCAATGCAAAGCCTTGCGGCCCATCACGACTTGATCATCTGCGTCGATTGCGGAACCCTATCACACGACGCCATAGCGGTTGTTAAAAACGCGGATGTCATCGTGCTTGACCACCACACCGGAGGAGAAATTCTGCCCCCTGCACTGGCCATAGTGAATCCAAATCGCCAGGACGAGGATACAATATTTGGTAATCTCTGCGCCGCTGGCGTGGTTTTCTTAACGCTCGTAGCAGTGAACCGCATCCTACGTTCAAATAACATAACCACCCCAGATCTTATGGCGATGCTCGACCTAGTAGCCCTCGCCACAATCGCCGACGTCGCACCACTAACAGGATTAAACCGTGCGTTTGTGCGCCAAGGTCTGGCCGTAATGTCACGCCGCAACCGCGTCGGTATAGCAGCGCTTTCAGACGCAGCTCGCTTGACATCAGCCCCCAACAGCTACCACCTCGGATTTGTCCTTGGTCCTCGCATAAACGCAGGTGGGCGCATCGGCAAAGCAGACTTAGGTGCACGCCTACTCGCCGCTACCGATCCTCACGAAGCAGCAGCAATGGCCGACCAACTTTCACAGTTAAACGAGGATCGCAGAGAAATCGAAGCAATGGTCCGCATTAAAGCCATAGAACAAGCCGAGGAACGCGGCTTTGACGCTCCACTTGTCTGGGCTGCTGGTAAAGGTTGGCATTCGGGGGTGGTCGGTATCGTTGCATCACGCCTGAAAGAAGCATCTAATCGACCCTCAATTGTCATTAGTCTAGAAGGTGGTGAGGGGAAAGGGTCGGGCCGCTCGGTCACAGGCGTCGACCTCGGCTCTGCCATTGCCACATGCGCCCACGAAGGATTACTTTTAAAAGGTGGTGGACACAAAATGGCGGCAGGCCTTACCGTTGCTGAAGACAAGTTAGAACAAGCGATGGAGCGCCTTGCGGAATTGCTGCAAAAACAAGGCGCAGACAAAATTGGCCCCAAAGACTTGCTACTGGATGGTGCGATTATGCCCTCTGCCGTAACCACTGAATTGATCGAACAATTAGAGCTTGCAGGCCCATTCGGCGCAGGCGCACCTGCCCCCCATTTCGCTTTGCCCACTCAAAAAATCACATTTGCCCAACGTGCAGGCCAAAATCATCTGCGGCTCACAGCCCAAGACGCAAATGGAGGCCGCATCGACGCCATCTGCTTCAGGGCATACGACGGCCCTATTGGGCCAATGTTGGAAAATCACAAAGGCCAATCCTTTCACTTAGCCGGCAGATTAGAAATCGACGAATGGGGCGGACGCCGAAAAGCCAAGCTGCGGCTGGAAGACGCGGCGGTTGCTAATTAAAAAGTGCAACTTTGCGTAAGAATCATCTTGAACCGTGCACTTCTTGAAGCTAGAACCGCGTTCACAGACAGCGGTCCCTTCGTCTATCGGTTAGGACGCCAGGTTTTCAACCTGGAAAGA
>DLZA01000209.1 GCA_003447515.1 Paracoccaceae bacterium | reverse complement strand
GCAGAAACAAATATCGGCATAACACGTGGCGCCAAAGATGTAGTTCTTATTCGGGCAGCTTTAGGGTTAGGCGGTGCAATGATCAGCAACAATGAGCTATGTACTGGGCACACTAACACTGCAGGCCAAATTGGACATATCCCAGCTAAATTAGATGGTAAACGCTGTAGTTGTGGTAAAATTGGCTGCCTTACAACCGAGGCATCAGGCTTTGCTGTTTTGCAACGCCTTGGCTTATTCCTGAGCACGGATAATGGTCTAGAAGATCTTCAACGCCACGGAGATGCCCTTCGTACAGTTTTAAAAAAAGAAAAAACCGATGCACTCACTTCAAATGCAATCAGCGAAGCAGCTACAGCGCTTGGATTTCACAGCGCCGCTCCTATTCTAATGTTTAACCCAGAAGCTGTAATTCTGACAGGCCCATTGGGGCGTAATCCAATTTATCACCAGGCATTTAAAGAGCAACTTCAGGCTTCTGGTGTAAAAGCAGATATTCGTGGTGGGCAACAAGATGCAATCAGACAACCTTCCGAAGCCGCCGCTGGCTTAGCCTTGTCAGAACATTTTTTCTCTCCATCGCTTGATTTAGAACCCCTGATTGCAGCAACGACATCAAATTCTACACCTCACACCATAGATGAGGGAGTAATTCTCTTATGAATGAGCAAACCAGTTGGGCCAGTCAGACGCATAAATTAGTCGCAGTTGTTTTAATATCATTCAGCCTTTACACAGCGGCTTTTGGTGTGTTTCCAGATGTTATCCAACGGGGAATGCATTTAGCACTAGCAATCATATTGGTATATTTAGGAATAATCACAAGTAACAGAACATTATTGAGTACCCTGCTTTTGATAATACTTGCCATTTTTGGCGCATTCACAGCTTTATACCAAACGATTTTTTATGATGATGTGGTCAATCGCTACGGCGCAATGACCAATCCAGAAATCTGGATTGCAGCTGTCAGCGTTGTGATTTTGCTGGATGCAACTCGTCGCACAATAGGTTGGTCAATGGTGGTTTTAGCGCTGATATTCTTGGCCTATGCCTTTTGGGGAAATTATTTGTGGGGCGATATTGCCCATCGTGGATATGGTTTAAAGCGTGTGCTAAGCCAAGTATACTTAGGTGCTGATGGTATATTTGGCACTCCACTTGGCGTAAGTTCTACATTCGTTGTTTTGATCGTGATTCTAGGCGCTTTGTTAGAAAGCACAGGCGCATCCAAGGTGTTGATGGATATTGCCGTATCTTTAACAGGTCGTTCACGTGGCGGCCCTGCGAAAGCAGCCGTTGTTGGTAGTAGTCTTATGGGTATGATTTCTGGGACTGCTGTGGCAAACGTACTAACCACAGGCACAATCTCTATACCCTTGATGAAACGCGGCGGTTATAAACCACGAGTTGCCGCCGCCATCGAAGCTGTTGCCTCTACGGGCGGACAATTGATGCCACCTATCATGGGTGCCGCAGCATTCATAATGGCTGACATTGTCGAAACACCTTATACTGACATTGCAAAAGCTGCAATAATACCTGCTATTTTGTTTTATGTAGCTGTATTTGCAGCTGTACATCTAGAAGCCGTTAAAAACGGGCTTCAACCAATGAAAGAACACGAGCTTCCATCTGCAAAAGCTGCGTTAATAGAGGGCGGACACGTTCTTATCGCAATACCTAGCTTTATTGGCTTTTTGATGAATGGTTATTCAGTAATGTATTCATCCCTTTGGTCAATTGTCATCTTAGTTTTGCTATCTTGCCTTAAACCATCCACCTGGTTGGTGCCAAGCAAAGTAATTTCAACCTCAAAAGCTGCAGCGCAAGCAGTCTTGCCAGTAGCAATGGCAACAGCAACTGCTGGAATTATTATTGCTGTAGTAACGCTTACTGGTGTTGGATTAAAATTCAGCAGCTTAATTGTTACCCTATCTGGTGGCAGCTTACTTGTTGCCTTAGTGCTAACAATGGCAGCTTCTTTAATTCTTGGGATGGGCCTGCCAACAGCAGCAGCATATATCTTAGTGGCCACACTGGCAGCTCCTGCACTAATTAATTTAGGTGTAAACACATTAGCCGCACATTTCTTTGTATTTTATTCTGCAATGTTATCTGCGATTACACCCCCCGTTGCCTTGGCAGCCTTTGCCGCTGCTGCATTATCAGGTGAAAACCCAATGCGTATTGCCTTAGTTGCTGTCAAATACGGCCTAGTTGCGTTTTTAATCCCATATTTCTTTGTCTTTGATCCTCGTTTATTGGGGATTGGCGAATTGCCAACTCTTATCATGCCATTTATTTCAGGAATGATCGGAACGCTTGCATTGGCTTCATCTTTGCAAGGCTGGTTCTTGGGTCATGCCGGTTTGCTTTCACGTATATTATTGTTCACTGGCGCAATGCTTTTGATCATGCCTGGTTTAACTTCGAACATTATTGGAATTGCTTGCATCTTTCTGGCCGGTGCAATGCAAAAATATTTGCCAGCTCAATCACCCGAGGAAATCTAACCTCATATTTTACCGGGTTATCCGGTTAACAACTTTATTTTGGGAGGAATAAATGAAAAAAATTATATCATTTGCAGCAGCAGTTGCATTAGGGATCAGCGCGTTGCCAACCCTGGCAAACGATGTACCTGTATCCATTGGCTCTAACCCTGTTGGCAATACCGCCTATCAATGGGCGGCTGGCATCTCAGACCTTGTAAACCGCAAAGTTGAAGGTGTTCAAATGACTGCTGAAGGTACAAAAGGCTACGTTGCAAACGTTCGCCTAATGCTAAACAGCGATATTGAAGCAGGGTTTTCAAACTCAAAACTTGCTTATGAAGCCTATAAAGCAGAGGGCGATTACTCTGATGTTGAGCCAGGGAGAATCCTAAGCTGGATGTCTATTGCACCAATTGTACAACACGTTGTCGTTTTAGAAGGATCAGACATTAAAACCTTGGATGATTTAAAAGGCAAACGTGTTGGCATGGGTCAACCAGGTGGCACATCGATGTTGGATGCTGAAATCTTACTAGATACGATCGGTTTAAAGCCTGGCGAAGATTTCAAAGACTTTCGTGTAAAATTACCAGCCATGGTCGATATGCTAAAAGATGGACAAATTGATGCGTTTATGTGGAATGGTTCAATCCCATTGCCTCCAATCATCAAGTTAAAAGCATCTCATGATATCCGCTTCTTATCTATTCCATCAGAAGTATCAGACACGATTCGTGCCAAATATGCTGCTTACTCAGAAGGTGACTTGCCAGCAAACACATACCCTGATCAAGCTGCCTCAATACCATCATACCGTTTAGGTAACGTTCTTTTAATCCGTGCTGATGTACCAGAAGAAATTGTTTACCAAGCGACAAAAACTGTTTTGGAAAACCTTGATCATATGGGAACTGTCCACCCTGCATGGAAGCGCGTTTCAACTGATAGTATTCTTGGTGGTTTTAACGCACCATTGCACCCTGGCGCGCTGCGTTATTACCGCGAAGCAAATGTACCAGGTATCGAAGAATTCGTAGCACGTACAAGTAACTAATCAATAGTGGGTCGCACGTGAAACGTGCGGCTCACCTATTTATATTTTTCGGAAATCAACAATGAAAACAGTTTTCGTCCTTCTTGATAGCCTCAACCGTAATGCGATGGAAAGTTACGGCGATACATCCGTCATTTCACCTAATTTCAAACGTTTTGCAGAACGCGCAATTACATTTGATAATCATTATGTTGGCAGCCTTCCCTGTATCCCTGCACGACGTGATTTACACACAGGCCGCTTAAATTTTTTGCATCGTAGTTGGGGGCCACTTGAACCATTTGATGACTCATTCCCAGAACTCTTGAAACTTAATGGCACCTACAGTCACATAATTACAGATCATCATCATTATTTTGCCGATGGCGGAGCCACCTATCACCCACGATACTCATCTTGGGAATTAGTGCGCGGCCAAGCGATTGATCGTTGGAAAGCCCATGTTAATGCTGATATTGATCACCTAACGCTTGATTATCACCCCATGCAACATAATCGTGTAAATTACATGATCAATCGCCAATATATGGGCGAAGAACATGAATACAGCGGCCCACAAACCTTTGCTTTGGGTCAGGAATTTTTGAAAAAGAACCACACAGAAGATAATTGGTTCTTACAACTTGAATGTTTTGATCCCCACGAGCCGTTTCACGCCCCACCCCGGTTTCGAGAGATGTATCCAACCGATTACAATGGCCCAATCCTTGATTGGCCACTCTATAAACGCGTCAATGAAAGCCCAGAAGAGATAGCAGAGATACGCGCAAACTATGCCGCCTTAACAACGATGTGTGATGAATATTTTGGTAAAATCTTAGATTTCTTTGATGAAAATAACATGTGGCAAGACACATGCCTTATATTAACAACGGATCATGGGTTTCTTTTGGGCGAACATGACTGGTGGTCTAAAAATCGTATGCCAGTCTTTGACGAAATCTCTAGGATTCCTTTGATGGTTTATCATCCAGAGTTTGCAGACCAATCAGGAACACGGCGCAAATCTTTAACTCAGTCCATAGATATAATGCCTACAATCATGGAATTACATGATCACACAATTCCAGAAGATGTTTCAGGCAAATCTTTAATACCTCTTCTGGCGGAAGACAGTCCTGTGCGATCTACCGCGATGTTTGGATATTTCGGCGCCGCATGTAATATAACGGACGGCACCCATGTGTATCACCGATACCCGGAAAACCTTTCTGCAGATGGCTTATATGAATACACATTGATGCCAACACGCATGACATCACGTTTTCCAATCAGTGATTTGGTCGGCGCCACATTAACTGATCCTTTCAAATTTACGAAAGGGGCACCCGTGATGAAGTTGAAGCCTCGCACGAATGAAGAAGGAAATCCTGTCGAATGCCAAGGCATGAGCTTTGACAATACAAAAACACAACTTTACAATCTTGACACAGATCCAAGACAAGAAAACCCAATTACTAACCCTGAAATTGAGGCCAAGTTGGTAACTGAAATGATCCATCACATGAAGGGCGCGGATGCACCCGCAGAGATGTATGCCCGTTTCAACTTAGAATTGGATAACTGAATGCTGGACTGGCTCGCAAAAGATTACACCAACTTAGATTTATCATTCTCGATTGCCTCAGCAAACATTGTTGTAATGCGCGCACCCTGTGAAATACCTGTTCACACATCCTTTGGTACCATGGTTG
>DLZA01000399.1:3584-13576 GCA_003447515.1 Paracoccaceae bacterium | reverse complement strand
CCGATATGATCGAATGGCGGCATTACCTGCACTCCATTCCTGAACTTGGTTTCGATTTGCACAAAACTTCGGCGTTTGTTGAAAGAAAATTGCGTGAATTTGGTGTAGACGAGGTACATACAGGCATCGCCCAAACCGGCCTAATTGGCATCATCAATGGTCAATCAAATGGATCAACCATTGGCTTGCGGGCGGATATGGATGCGCTTCCAATTAAAGAAAACAGCACAGCCGATCATGCCTCCAAACACGATGGGAAAATGCATGCCTGTGGACATGACGGGCACACCACGATGCTTCTTGGAGCGGCAAAATACTTAGCGGAGACGCGTAATTTTTCTGGTCGTGTCGTACTAATTTTTCAACCCGCTGAAGAAGGTGGTGGTGGTGGTCAGGTAATGTGCCAGGAAGGAATTATGGATCGCTTTAACATCTCCCAAATTTTTGGAGTTCATAATGCGCCTGGCGCACCCCACGGCACATTTCATACGAACCAAGGTGCATTAATGGCCGCCGCTGACACCTTTTATATCAATATTAACGGTTCAGGCGGCCACGGCGCACAACCTGAAGATACCCATGACCCATTGATTGCAGGCGTAACACTCATCCAAGCCCTTCAGACGATCCAATCTCGCAACCTTGGTGGAGTGGATCGTGCAGTAATTTCCGTGGGTGAATTCGTGTCAGGAACAGCTAACAACATCATACCCAATACCGCCTATATTTCTGGTACGGTGCGTACTTTCGACGAAGATGTCCAATCAAAGATAGCTGCACGCATGAAAACCATCTGTAAAGGTATCGCCACCAGTTTTGACGTAGCCGTCGATCTGAATTACGAATTCGGCTACCCAGCAACAATCAACAACGCACAAAAAGCTCTACTAGCAGCCGAGATTGCAAAATCTGTAGTCGGTGAAACCCACGTTGATGACGATACTAACCCCGTCTTTCCTGCCGAAGACTTCGCTTACATGTTAAAAGAACGCCCCGGAGCATATCTATTCCTAGGCCAAGGCGATAGCGCGCCCGTCCATCACCCAGATTATGACTTCAACGACGAAATTTCACCTATTGGAGCAAGCTTTTTTGCAACCTTGGTGGAAACGATTCAACCACGGTAAAAGGGGCTAGTTTATGCCCGCCTTCGGAAAGGACCACATTTAATTATGTTTACAAACCGCGTCTCAAAAGTTCTTCCAATGTAATTTGTCAGAAACGTTTGCTCGCTTTCTGCGAAAAAACAGAGTGGCCCGACCAATTGGCCGGGCTACCGTACTTATTTAACACTTAGTTTAAGCTTAGCTCAGCTTTTCCGTACCGTCATCGACGTCACCGAAGCTAGCGCTAATATTTTCGCCAATGATGCTGCCATCGGAGGCTGCAAAGCCTTCCATGTTATCGTCTCCGACTGGACCAAGCAGCGCTGCTGCTTCTTCCGCAGCAGCTTTAGCTTCTGCAATCACAACGTTATCCCGATCAGAAGCAATCTTCTTAATCTGATGGGTTGCCCCGCCCGTACCGGCTGGGATCAAGCGACCAACGATAACGTTCTCCTTAAGGCCGATGAGCTTATCACGCTTACCTTGCACAGAGGCTTCCGTCAAAACCCTTGTGGTTTCTTGGAAGGATGCAGCAGAGATGAACGAACGTGTCTGCAAAGACGCCTTGGTAATACCCAATAAAATTGGACCACCTTTGGCTGCCTCAAGACCTTTGGCTTCCGCTTTCGCATTTACTTCGTCAAACTCAGCCTTATCGACCTGCTCGCCCTTCAGAAGGGTTGTACCGCCAGAATGGGTAATTTCCCATTTTTGCAACATCTGACGCACAATCACTTCGATATGCTTATCGTTAATCTTCACGCCTTGCAGTCGGTATACATCTTGCACCTCATCAACCATATAATCGGCTAGCGCTTCAACACCCATAATATTCAGGATATCATGTGGGGCTGGGTTGCCATCCATGATGTACTCGCCCTTCTGGATGAAATCACCTTCCTGAACAGGAATATGTTTCCCCTTGGGGACCATATATTCCACTGGCTCGGCGGCCTCATCTGCTGGTTCGATACTGATGCGGCGCTTGTTCTTGTAATCGCGGCCAAAGCGCACGTAACCATCAATTTCCGCAATGATCGCGTGGTCTTTAGGACGACGCGCTTCAAACAATTCAGCGACCCGTGGCAGGCCACCAGTGATATCCTTAGTTTTCGCACCCTCACGAGGGATACGTGCTACAACATCGCCCGCTTTCACATCTTGACCGTCTTCAACAGACAAAATCGCATCAACGGACATAGCGTATGACACAGGGTTACCCGCGTCATTACGAACAGGATTGCCCGAAGAATCCATCACAATGATCTCAGGTTTCAAATCGCTGCCTTTAGGCGCTGAGCGCCAGTCGGTAACAATCTTTTGGCTTATACCTGTCGCGTCATCTGTTTCATCACGTACAGAAATACCTGGAACCAAATCCACAAATTTTGCTGCACCGTCTTTTTCAGCGATGATCGGCAATGTGTATGGATCCCATTCAAAAAGCTTATCGCCTCGGGCCACTTTTGAACCGTCTTTTACCATAATTTTTGAACCGTAGGACAACTTGTGTGACGCACGCTCAACACCATTTTCATCATTTAACACAACTTCAGTTGAACGGCCCATAATGACCATCTCACCGTCACGGTTTTTCAGAACGCTCGCATTGCGAAGCACGATCACACCATCAGCACTCGCCTCTTGGAACGACTGTTGGCCACCTTGCGCAATACCACCGATGTGGAATGTCCGCATCGTCAACTGTGTTCCTGGTTCACCGATGGACTGTGCCGCGATAATACCAACCGCCTCGCCAGGGTTCACTCGCGTGCCTCGAGCCAAGTCGCGCCCATAACAGGTCGCACAAATGCCATCTTCGGCTTCACAGGTCAGTGGCGAACGGATCAACAATGTAGCAACGCCAGAGTTTTCAATCAAATCTGCCATGCGCTCGTCGATTAATTCACCGCGTGCGCAGATCAGTTCCTCTGTACCAGGCTTTAAAACATCTTCGTTCGTCACACGACCCAAAATACGCTCAGACAGGGAAGCTACAACTTCACCGTCATTGATTGCAGCTGAAGCCGTAATGCCTTGCTCTGTGCCACAGTCAATCATGCGCACGATGCAATCTTGAGCTACATCTACCAACCGTCTTGTCAAATAACCAGAGTTCGCCGTCTTCAATGCTGTATCCGCAAGACCCTTACGCGCACCATGGGTTGAGTTAAAGTACTCAAGAACGGTTAGGCCTTCTTTAAAGTTGGATATAATTGGTGTTTCGATGATCTCGCCATTCGGCTTGGCCATAAGACCCCGCATACCGCCTAACTGCTTCATCTGAGCAGGAGAACCACGCGCGCCAGAGTGGGCCATCATGTAGACTGAGTTTGGCTCCTCTTCTGCACCGGCGTCCGTGATTTTCATGGCCGAAATTTCACCCATCATCGCGTCCGCAACTGCGTCAGAACACTTAGACCAACTGTCAACAACTTTGTTGTACTTTTCACCCTGGGTAATCAGACCATCAAGATACTGTTGTTCGAACTCTTTCACTTGGTCACGCGTGTCGTTCACAATGTGCCACTTGCTGTCGGGGATGACCATATCGTCCTTACCGAACGAGATACCGGCCTTAAACGCTTCGCGGAACCCTAGGGTCATGATCTGATCACAAAAAATAACAGACTCTTTTTGGCCACAGTAGCGATAGACGACATCAATGACCTCACCCACTTCTTTTTTCCGAAGCAAACGGTTTACAGTATCAAATGGCGCTTTGTTGTTCAGCGGCAGCATCGCACCCAAACGCACGCGCCCGGGTGTTGTTTCGTAGCGTACAAAGATAGAATTACCTTCGTCATCGATCTGTTCCATCCGACAGTTAATTTTAGAATGCAGGTGCACCAGACCGGCGTCAAGCGCGTGATCTACTTCTCGCGGGGATGAGAACGTCATGCCCTGGCCCTTCATCCCTTCGCGTTCCATCGAAATGTAGTAAAGACCCAAAATCATGTCTTGAGACGGTACGATAATCGGCTTGCCATTAGCAGGCGACAAGACGTTGTTCGTGGACATCATTAGCACGCGGGCTTCCAATTGAGCTTCAAGGCTCAATGGAACATGAACTGCCATCTGGTCACCGTCAAAGTCGGCATTGAACGCGGAACACACTAGTGGGTGCAATTGAATCGCTTTACCTTCGATCAACGTAGGTTCAAATGCTTGGATACCCAAACGATGAAGTGTTGGCGCGCGGTTCAGCAAAACAGGATGTTCGCGGATCACTTCGTCAAGAATATCCCAAACTTCAGGGCGCTCTTTTTCCACAATTTTCTTTGCTTGCTTCACTGTGGACGATAGTCCTTTAGCCTCCAACCGCGAGTAAATAAATGGCTTAAATAGTTCAAGCGCCATCTTTTTTGGTAGACCGCACTGATGTAATTTTAGTTCTGGACCGGTCACAATTACCGAACGGCCAGAAAAGTCGACCCGCTTCCCTAAAAGGTTCTGGCGAAAACGACCCTGCTTACCCTTAAGCATGTCAGACAATGATTTCAAAGGGCGCTTGTTCGCTCCAGTAATAATCCGCCCACGACGACCGTTGTCGAACAAAGCATCCACAGATTCCTGCAACATCCGTTTCTCATTGCGGACAATAATATCAGGTGCGCGCAATTCTATCAGGCGTTTCAAGCGGTTGTTACGATTGATTACACGACGATACAGATCATTAAGATCAGACGTCGCAAAACGACCACCATCCAACGGCACCAGAGGACGAAGTTCTGGTGGGATGACGGGAATCACGGTCAAAATCATCCACTCTGGACGGTTGCCAGACTCTAGAAAAGATTCTACCACTTTCAGACGTTTGATAATCTTTTTGGGCTTTAATTCGCCAGTAGCCTCTGCCAAATCAGCACGCAACTGATCCGCTTCAGATTCTAGGTCGATATTTGATAACATCTCACGAATTGCTTCTGCACCGATGCCCGCGTTAAATGCATCTTCGCCATAAACGTCTTGAGCGTCCATGTATTCTTCTTCGTTCATCATCTGACCATAATTCAGATCCGTCAGACCTGGCTCAATCACAACGTACTGTTCGAAGTAAAGCACGCGCTCCAACTCGCGCAAGGTCATGTCCAACATTAGGCCAATGCGCGATGGCAAAGATTTCAAAAACCAGATATGGGCGACAGGAGCCGCCAGTTCGATGTGGCCCATACGCTCACGGCGTACTTTTTGCAGGGTGACCTCAACACCACATTTTTCACATGTCACACCGCGGTACTTCATCCGCTTATATTTGCCACACAAACATTCGTAGTCTTTGATAGGACCAAAAATACGTGCACAAAAAAGGCCATCACGCTCTGGTTTAAAAGTACGATAATTAATAGTCTCTGGCTTTTTAATTTCGCCAAAAGACCAAGACAAAATCCGCTCTGGTGACGCGAGTGAGATCTTAATCTCGTCAAACGTACGCGGAGCCTGGACGGGGTTGAACGGGTTGTTCGTGATTTCTTGGTTCATTTTTTGATCCTAATCTCGATTTCGTAGAAGGTAAGGCGCGAACGCCTTACTCTGTTTCCGCGTCCAGCAGCTCGACATTCAGGCCGAGCGAGCGGATTTCTTTTACAAGAACGTTAAACGATTCTGGAACACCAGCCTCGAAGTTGTCCTCACCTTTCACGATAGCTTCATAGACCTTGGTACGGCCTGCAACATCGTCAGATTTCACCGTCAGCATTTCCTGCAAGGTGTAAGCGGCGCCGTAGGCTTCCAATGCCCAAACTTCCATCTCTCCAAAGCGCTGACCACCGAACTGTGCCTTACCACCCAGCGGTTGCTGTGTGACTAAAGAGTACGGACCGGTCGAACGAGCATGAATTTTATCGTCTACTAGATGATGCAGTTTAAGCAGATATTTCACCCCAACTGTAACTGGGCGCGCGAATTGCTCACCTGTGCGGCCATCAAACACAATGGACTGACCAGATGTTTCGAACCCTGCACGTATCAGCGCATCGTTCACATCCGCTTCTTTTGCACCGTCAAAGACAGGCGTTGCGATTGGAACACCACCTGTAACATTGCCAGCTGCCTCTAAGAACTGATCATCGTTCATGTCCGCAACAACTTCATTGTATAGGTCTTCGCCATACGCCACTCTCATGGCATCTTTAACCGGGGACATATCGCCTGTGCGGCGATAATCCCGCAAGCTTTCTGAAATAGTTTGACCTAGACCACGTGCGGCCCAACCCATGTGTGTTTCCAAAATTTGACCAACATTCATCCGTGACGGAACACCAAGTGGATTCAAACAAAAATCGACAGGAGTACCATCAGCTAGGAACGGCATGTCTTCAACAGGAACAACTCGAGAAATGACACCCTTGTTGCCATGACGGCCTGCCATTTTATCGCCTGGCTGCAATTTGCGCTTAACCGCGATGAATACCTTAACCATCTTCATCACACCTGGGGGTAGGTCGTCGCCGCGGCGAACCTTCTCTACTTTGTCCTCGAACCGTGCTTCAAGCGCCTTCTTCTGTACTTCGTACTGTGCGTTTAAGGCTTCGACTTCCGCCGCTTCCTTATCATCACTTAGGGCCAACTGCCACCACTGGCCACGGGACAAACTTTCCAGAAGCTCTGCATCAATCGTGGAACCAGCTTTAACACTTTTGGGGCCTTTAACCGCCGCGTTGCCTTCCAGCAAGGAACGTAAACGCGCGTAGATGTTCCGATCAAGGATCACCATCTCATCATCACGATCACGACTTAAACGCTCGACTTCTTCACGTTCGATTTGCAGTGCACGTTCATCTTTTTCAACGCCATGGCGGTTGAAGACACGCACTTCTACGACAGTACCGTAATCACCTGGTGGCAAGCGCAAGGATGTGTCACGCACATCAGATGCCTTTTCGCCAAAAATAGCACGCAAAAGCTTTTCTTCCGGTGTCATCGGGCTTTCACCTTTAGGTGTTATTTTACCCACCAGAATATCCGCAGGACCAACTTCCGCACCGATATAAACAATGCCCGCCTCGTCAAGATTACGGAGCGCTTCTTCACCGACGTTTGGAATGTCACGGGTGACTTCTTCTGGACCCAGCTTTGTATCACGGGCCGCCACTTCGAATTCTTCGATGTGTACAGATGTAAATACGTCTTCTTTGACAATCCGTTCAGAGATTAAGATTGAATCTTCGTAATTATAGCCATTCCACGGCATAAATGCTACGAGTATGTTCTTACCAAGCGCCAATTCACCAAGATCGGTTGACGGGCCATCGGCAACCACTTCACCTTTAGACACGGTATCCCCGACCTTAACCAACGGACGCTGGTTAATACATGTGTTCTGGTTCGACCGTTGGAATTTGCGCAGGCGATAAATGTCTACGCCTGGATCTCCAGGTTCCAGATCCGCCGTCGCGCGCACAACAATACGCATTGCGTCAACCTGGTCAATAATACCAGCGCGCCGTGCTGTGATCGACGCTCCAGAATCCCGTGCAACGACTGCCTCAATCCCCGTTCCCACATACGGCGCTTCAGCACGCAGAAGCGGGACAGCCTGACGTTGCATGTTCGAACCCATCAATGCGCGGTTAGCATCATCATTTTCAAGAAACGGAATCAAAGATGCTGCCACGGACACAAGTTGTTTTGGGGAAACGTCGATATAGTCGATGTTTTCAGGCGAGGTCAGCATATATTCGCCAGCCTGACGCGAGGAGGCCAAATCATTTACAAATTTGTTGTTCTCATCCAACTGTGCGTTGGCTTGAGCCACCGTGTAACGCATTTCCTCAGTCGCAGACATATACTGAACATCATCCGTCACCCTACCGTTATCGACACGGCGATATGGTGTTTCGATGAAACCGTATTTATTCACGCGCGCAAATGAAGCAAGCGAATTGATTAAACCGATATTCGGTCCCTCCGGCGTTTCAATAGGACACATCCGACCGTAATGCGTTGGGTGCACGTCGCGCACTTCGAAGCCGGCACGCTCACGCGTCAAACCGCCAGGGCCAAGCGCGGACAAGCGACGTTTGTGTGTTACTTCGGAGAGTGGATTAGTTTGATCCATGAACTGAGATAGCTGGGACGAACCAAAGAATTCACGGACCGCGGCGGCGGCAGGTTTTGCGTTTATCAAGTCCTGCGGCATAATCGTATCGATCTCAACGGAAGACATTCGCTCTTTAATAGCACGTTCCATGCGCAACAAACCGACCCGGTACTGATTTTCCATCAACTCACCGACAGAGCGCACACGGCGATTTCCAAGATGGTCAATGTCGTCCACGTCTCCTTTACCATCACGCAGATCAACCAGGGCTTTTACCACAGCAATGATGTCTTCTTTGCGGAGTGTGCGCTCTGTATCCTCGGCGTCAAGTTGCAAACGCATATTCATTTTCACGCGTCCGACCGCAGATAAGTCATAACGCTCTGAATCAAAGAACAATGTGTCAAACAATGCTGATGCTGCCTCTACAGTAGGCGGCTCACCAGGACGCATCACGCGATAAATATCCATCAACGCTGTATCACGGCCTGCATTTTTATCAGCAGCCATTGTTGTGCGGATGTATGGTCCAACATTTACATTATCGATGTCGAGTGTCGGGATATCATTCACTCCATTTTCCATCAACAACGGGATAGTCCCACCACTTATTTCACCGTCTTTGTCGTACTCAATCGTTAGCTCATCACCGGCCTCAACCCAGATTTCACCTGTTTCCTCATCGATTATATCCTGCGCAGAAAAACGGCCAGAAAGCGCTTCAAACGGAACTAAAATCTCAGTGACTTTACCCTCATCCTTCAGTTTTTTCACCGTACGCGGCGTGACTTTCTTGCCCGCCTCTGCAATCACATTGCCAGATTTTGCATCAATGATATCAGCTACTGGCTTTGTACCACGAATGCGATCGGGAAAAAATTTAGTCGCCCAACCGTTCTTCTTTTTAATCATTCGATAGTTCACGGTATCGTAGTAGGAATCACAAATGCCTTCTTGATCGAGACCAAGAGCATAAAGTAGTGTTGTTACAGGCAGCTTCCTACGGCGATCAATACGCGCGTAAACGATATCCTTCGCATCGAATTCAAAATCTAACCACGACCCACGATACGGAATGATGCGGGAAGCAAACAACAATTTCCCTGACGAATGCGTTTTGCCTTTGTCATGATCAAAAAATACGCCAGGAGATCGGTGCATCTGGGAAACGATCACACGTTCTGTGCCATTCACAACGAATGTTCCATTGTGCGTCATCAAAGGCATGTCACCCATAAACACGTCTTGTTCTTTGATATCCTTAACCGACTTCGCACCGGTATCCTCATCGATATCAAACACAATCAAACGTAATGTCACTTTAAGTGGTGCGCTGTATGTCATGTCTCGCTGCTGACACTCTTCAACATCGTACTTTGGACGCTCCAGTTCGTATTTTACGAACTCAAGAATGGCAGTTTCGTTGAAGTCCTTGATCGGAAACACAGACTGAAACACACCCTGGATGCCTTCTCCGTCTGCGTGAACTGCTTGGTCACCAGAGCGCAGGAAAAGATCATAGGAACTTTTCTGAACTTCGATCAAGTTTGGCATATCCAACACTTCACGGATTTTACCAAAATATTTACGGATGCGTTTGAAACCGGAATGGGTCTGAGCCATGCGCGCGTCACCTTTACATTATGTCCACCAGTCACAACCGTTGGGCGGCGGTTGATCAGGCCAACTGTAACGAAGGATAACTCTATTCTTGCGGAAGGACCCAACCCTCCGCACCCGAGAAACCCCGCGTCTTTCAAGAAATCCCCCATGGAGACTTCTGGAAAGAGGCGACTTTAGGTCGAATCTTAGGGACAAACCCTAAGGTGTTTTTGGCTGAACCA
>DLZA01000399.1:583-3204 GCA_003447515.1 Paracoccaceae bacterium | reverse complement strand
ATTATTTAAGCTCAACCTCAGCACCAGCTTCTTCGAGCTTCTTCTTGATCTCTTCAGCTTCAGCTTTTGCAGCGCCTTCTTTTACAGCTTTGCCGCCAGCTTCTACAAGATCTTTAGCTTCCTTGAGGCCCAAGCCAGTGATGGCACGAACTTCTTTAATAACGTTAATTTTCTTATCGCCAGCAGATTTCAGAATAACGTCGAATTCATCTTTCTCTTCTGCAGCGCCGTCAGCATCACCACCAGCTGCACCGGCAACCATTACAGCGCCACCAGCAGCAGGCTCAATGCCATACTCATCCTTCAAAAGTGTTTTTAGTTCTTGTGCTTCTAGCAGTGTCAGACCAACAATGCTTTCTGCGAGTGCTTTTATATCAGCCATTTGATATTTCCGTTTCCGTTAAGTTGTGTTTGTCCGGCGTGATGTTCGTTGTCACTTACCGATCTACATTTGCAGCTCTTTTCATGCAGCCTCTGCTTTTTCTTCCACCGTCGAAATAATCGACGCAATGTCAGAAGCAGGCGCGCCAACCGCACCAGCGATGTTAGCAGCAGGTGCAACAATGCAACCAACGATAGAAGCAATAAGCTCCTCACGGGATGGCATTGCCGCAACGGCTTTCACACCGGCGACGTCAAGAAGGTTATCCCCCATCGACCCACCAAGGATTACGAGCTTGCCGTTTTCCTTAACAAATGCTTCCGTGGCTTTCGCCGCGGCAACTGGATCTTCGGAGTATGCAAAAACGGTCATACCTGTCAGCAGGTCTTTGATGCCTTCACATGGGGTGCCCTCAAGAGCGATTTTGGCGAGCTTATTTTTGGCAACACGCACAGCACCACCTACGACACGCATGCGCGCCCGATAGTCCTGCATTTCTGCAACTGTTAGACCGACATAGTGAGATACTACCACTACACCAGAGTCCGTGAAGATTTGGCCAAGTTCGTCGACCACTGCTTCCTTTTGGGCTCTATCCACAGTTATGCTCCAATTTATGGGAATTGCTCCCCGGCTCGTTTTTACTGATTCAGCCGAAACCGAACCAGCACTTAGGGTCCTACATTACGGTCCCCTCCCAAACCACTCGAGGCTTTCACCACTAGCATTTTGTTCAGTTCCCGTCTCAGGCAAGAAATTAAGCGGAAACCCCGCACTCACCGTCTTGGACGAACGCAGAAAAAGCGCGCGACGAATCGCACGCTTTTTCTACTGAGCTGTAATTAAGCTGGGATGGAGTTATGGGCAAGAGGAAAGAAACAAAATCTGACAGCTAAGCATGTATTGAATAACAGATACTCACGAAAATTATGCGGTAACTCTGTAGATTGCTTATTTCCTAATTTTAAAATCCTAGCGAAAAAAAAGGCTCTAACATTTTCATTAGAGCCTTTTCCAAATGTTAATGGTGCAGAAGGTTGCTATTCTAGCGCCCCCGCCACATCAACGGTCACACCCGGACCCATGGTAGAGCTTAGCGCTATCTTTTTCATGTATGCACCCTTAGAGCCAGATGGCTTTGCCTTCTGCACCGCGTCGATGAGCGCTTTTACATTCTCAGCTAGTGCAGCCTCGGTGAAAGACGCCTTACCAACGCCAGCGTGCACAACACCTGCTTTTTCGACTTTGAACTGAACTTCGCCACCTTTGGCCGCTTCAACTGCTGCCTTAACATCCATTGTTACTGTGCCAACCTTGGGGTTTGGCATCAAGTTCCGAGGACCCAGCACTTTACCCAACCGACCAACGATTGGCATCATGTCAGGCGTTGCGATGCAACGATCAAAATCAATCTTCCCACCTTGCACGACCTCCATCAGGTCCTCTGCGCCAACAATATCCGCACCCGCAGCTTGCGCTTCTTCGGCCTTTGGGCCGCGCGCAAAAACAGCAACACGAACGGATTTACCAGTACCATTTGGTAGGGTCACCACGCCACGAACCATCTGGTCCGCATGACGTGGGTCAACCCCCAAGTTCAGTGCAATTTCTACAGTTTCATCAAACTTCGCTTTAGCATTGTCTTTCACCAGCGAAACCGCTTCTGCGATCGTAACATTTTCTTGCCCCGCAAAAGCTTCACGCGCCGAAGTTGTTCTTTTACCAAATTTAGCCATTACTTCACCTCGATGCCCATAGAGCGGGCAGAACCCAAAATAATCTGCATAGCAGCTTCGATATCGTTAGCATTCAGGTCTTTCATTTTTGCCTCAGCAATTTCCTTAACCTGCTTGGATGTAACGGATCCCACGATCTCACGGCCTGGCAAGTTTGCGCCAGACTTCAACTTCGCTGCTTTTTTCAACATATAGGACGCTGGGGGCGTCTTAATGTCCATAGTGAACGATTTGTCCACGTAATACGTGATAACTGTAGGGCACGGCGCACCTGGATCTAATTCCTGCGTCTTTGCGTTAAATGCTTTGCAGAACTCCATAATGTTAATACCGCGTTGACCCAAAGCAGGTCCTACAGGGGGAGAGGGGTTGGCTTGACCTGCAGGAACCTGCAGCTTCATCGTGCCAGCAACTTTTTTCGCCATTAGCTTTTTCTTTCCAATGCTTCGACGCGCGCGTCGAAACGGTTTCATGGTGTGGTTCGGATCAGATCACGCGTGACC
>DLZA01000399.1:0-202 GCA_003447515.1 Paracoccaceae bacterium | reverse complement strand
TAGGGTGAAAAAGGTTGGATAGCAAGAGATTCGAGTACAACATTGAGCGGTATGATCATCTTGTTTAAAAATTGCAGAACAGTTGCAATTCGCATTTAAAAGTTAGTTACTAGAAAAAAGGCAAACAACTCACAGCAATTTAAAAAAACATTTAAAGAGTATTCATCGAACCGCAGTATAAATTTTATTTGCTATGCTCGTC
>DLZA01000034.1:6117-7496 GCA_003447515.1 Paracoccaceae bacterium | reverse complement strand
AAACGTAGGGTTCTCTGACAAAAAACCATAACCGGGATGCACAGCCTGCGCACCCGTCTCAATCGCCGCTTGAATAATCGCATCGCTCAGCAAATAGCTTTCAGCCACAGGCGCAGGGCCCAACCGAACCGCCTCATCCGCCATGGAGACATGCCGCGCTGTCGCATCAGCATCGGAATAGACCGCAACCGTTGCAACACCCATTTTTCGGCAGGTATCGATCACGCGGCAGGCGATTTCACCACGATTGGCTATCAGAATTTTATGGAACATGGTTACATCCGAAACACGCCAAAGCGCGTGTCCTCAATAGGTTTATCCAGACAGGCTTGCAGGGACAGCGCAAGTACGGCGCGGGTGTCGCGCGGGTCGATGATACCGTCGTCCCAAAGGCGAGCTGAGGCATAGAGCGGTTGGCTTTGCTCTTCGAACATATCAAGTGTTGGTTGCTTGAAGGCGGCCTCCCGCTCGGCCGACCACGTCTCACCGCGCCGCTCTTTGCCGTCGCGCTTGACAGTCGCCAAAACCCCTGCCGCCTGCTCGCCGCCCATCACAGAAATCCGCGAGTTGGGCCAAGACCACATGAACCGAGGAGAATAGGCGCGGCCAGCCATGCCGTAGTTACCCGCCCCAAAAGAGCCCCCAACCACCACGGTAATCTTGGGCACTGATGTGGTCGCAACAGCAGTCACCAGCTTTGCGCCATGACGGGCGATGCCTTCGGCTTCGGCCTTTTGGCCTACCATAAAGCCTGTAATATTTTGGAGGAAAATCAACGGAATCTTGCGTTGGGAGCACAACTCTATGAAATGCGCACCCTTCTGGGCGCTTTCTGAAAACAGGATGCCATTATTGGCGATGATGCCGCAGGGCATGCCTTCAATATGGGCAAACCCACAGATCAAAGTCGTTCCGAACCGGGCCTTGAACTCATCAAACTCTGACCCGTCCACCACCCGTGCAATCACTTCACGAATGTCATAGGGCGTTTTCAAATCCGCCGGCACCACTGCCAAAATGCTCGCTGAGTCCAAAGCAGGCTCTGCCGGCTCTCGCCACGCTAGGCCTGCCCCATGGGGCGGCCCAAGTGCGGCAACTGCCTCTCGCGCTATGGCCAACGCGTGGGCGTCATCGTCTGCCAAATAATCCGCCACGCCAGACAAGCGCGTGTGGACGTCACCACCACCCAATTCCTCCGCGCTAATCACCTCGCCAGTTGCCGCTTTTACCAGTGGCGGACCTGCCAGAAAAATCGTACCCTGCTCTTTAACAATTATCGACACATCCGACATAGCGGGCACATAGGCGCCACCAGCGGTGCAGGATCCCATTACCACAGCAATTTGAGGAATACCTTTGGCGCTCATGTTCGCTTGGTT
>DLZA01000034.1:1313-5705 GCA_003447515.1 Paracoccaceae bacterium | reverse complement strand
CAAGGCAGATGGTTTTCTTCCGCAATCTCTTGAGCGCGTAGGTGCTTTTTTACAGTCATGGGGTAATAAGTTCCCCCCTTCACCGTCGCATCATTGCATACCACCATCACTTGCCGCCCGTTCACGCGGCCAACGCCCGCGATCACACCTGCACAAGGAGCGGCGCCTTCATAAAGCCCATGGGCTGCCGTGGCACCAACCTCTAAAAACGACGATCCCACATCGAGCAAATTCGCCACGCGCTCGCGTGGTAGCATTTTGCCTCGTGACAAGTGCCGTTCACGGGCTCGTTCGCCTCCACCTTCTGCGGCCATACGTGCAGCTTCGGCCACAAGGGCTAGTGCAGCAGCGTGGGCCGCGATACGCTGCTGTGCCTCGGTGCTGTCAGAAGAGATAATGGATTTGAGTTTCACTCCGCCACCCCCTATTGTTGGAATTTGCAGTAAGGTTGCAACGACTTGCCCGACAGACACGTGTTAAATTCAGCCGCGACACCTGCGTATTCGCTGATCTCACAGCCCACATATGCCGCCTCTTGCCCAGCACCTGTGCGCGACTTAGAAATCGCGTCACACTTCTGGCCCAGGTAGTCGTTCCAAGACACTAAAAGTTCTGTAAGTTGAGCTGCACCATCCATAGACAAACTACTATTCAACTTGGAGATATTGGCATCGAGGTGTATTTTCCAATGGGCCTTTTGCTCTTTCAAACAATCCAGGTGCCGAGCGCTGCCCAACTCCATTTCGGTACAGGGCTCGAACATTATTCTGCGGCACTGCTCCCACGTGGTACCATTGTCCATCTTGGACAGACAAACGACAGTTTGCGCTTGTCGTGTTTGAGACTCAGAGGCTTGCGCCGTACCAGCAAATGCTGCGAACACGGCACAAGCAATGATTAAATTTAGATGATAAGGCATTAGGCCTCCTGTAATTTCATAAGCTCGCGGCCTGTCAACATCCGACGAATTTCCGATGTGCCTGCCCCGATTTCCATAAGCTTGGCATCGCGCATTATCCGTGACAACGGACTATCATTCAAAAAGCCGGCGCCACCCATGGCTTGCACGCCCTGCACTGCCATTTCCATTGCCTTCTCAGAAGAGTAGAGCACGCAGGCAGAGGCATCTTGGCGCGTTACTTCGCCCCGATCACAGGCTCCCGCCACCGCATATACATAGGCGCGCGCAGAGTTCATGTTGGTGTAAATATCAGCGATTTTGCCCTGCATCAATTGGAAGCTTCCGATGCTTTGGCCAAACTGTTTACGCTCCACCAAATAGGGCATGATATGGTCAAGGATGGCGTGCATGATGCCAACGCCGATGCCTGACAGTACAACGCGCTCGTAATCGAGCCCAGACATTAGGACGTTGACACCCTTACCCTCTCCACCCAATACGTTTTCAAAGGGCACTTCGACATCGTCAAATATAAGCTCTGCGGTGTTCGACCCACGCATCCCAAGTTTGTCGAAATGAACACTTGTGGAAAATCCTACCATCTCTTTTTCGATAAGAAAGGCTGTCATCCCGCGTGGGCCAGCCTCCGGGTCCGTCTTGGCATAGACCACTAGCGTGTCCGCGTCTGGACCATTAGTGATCCAGTATTTCGTGCCATTAAGCGTGTAATATCCGTTTTTCTTCTCCGCCTTCAACTTCATCGACACTACGTCCGATCCAGCGCCAGCTTCGGACATGGCAAGCGCGCCAACGTGTTCACCTGAGATTAGGCGCGGCAGGTATCTCTGTTTTTGCTCTTCCGTTCCATTGAGCGCAATTTGGTTCACACAAAGGTTCGAGTGCGCACCGTAGGACAGAGAAACAGATGCAGAAGCGCGAGCAATTTCCTCCACCGCGATGGTGTGAGCGAGATAACCCATATTCACGCCACCGTATTCTTCGTTGACCGTGATGCCGAGCAGGCCCAGTTCACCCATTTCTTTCCACAACTCGGCGGGGAACTTGTTAGACGCATCGATCTCAGCCGCAATAGGGGCGACGCGGTCCTGCGCCCAGCGGTGGACCATATCGCGCAGGGCTTCGATATCTTCGCCACAGGAAAAATTCATGGATGCGGTGAACATGGCAGCCTCCCAGCCGATTAATTGAACATACGTTCACATAATAAGTGGAGATACGTCGATGTCTATACCAAAATGCTAATCCGCTCGAAACACCGCGCCTACTTCTTCACGAATAATGATAGCCAGCAAATCGCAGTCTTCGAGCGTGAAAGTAAGCGGCAGGCGCATGTCGAAGAGGCAGCTCAGAATACGGTCGGTATTTGGCACGCTCTGCGCTTCGACATAGGCCCAGCTGTCGTGACGGGAGGTAAAGCCAATAGGCTGATCCGCACCAAACCATTTAAGTTCTACCCCGCGTTTGGCGGTGCGTTTTTGCACGTCGATCATTTGATCTTTGCTGAGGTTAGGGCAGAGAAATTGAAAAGATGACATCACGTAGTGTTCATTTTTGGGCCGTTCGATTACTTGAATGCCCATGGCATCGCGCAAACCATCCTCGACGCGTCTGTATCTGTCATTCCACGCGGCGCATTGCGCATCAAGGTTGCGCAATTGTGGGCGTAGGATGGCTGCGCGCAGGTTGTCCATACGGCCAGAACAGTTGGGGGTTTCAAACTTGATCTGGTTGAACACCTCTTTGTCAGGCCCAGCTCCGTTGCGTTCAAAAAGCATGTAGGATCCCGACAGCATGATGGCACGCGCTGCCAAATCAGCATCATCAGTGATTAAAAATCCACCCTCTCCCGAGTTCAGATGCTTAAAGGTCTGTGTGGAATAACACCCTGCAATACCGTGTCGGCCACTCGGCACTCCATTCCAAGACGCGCCCATAGTGTGGGCACAATCTTCGATCACCGCCACGTCGGCCAGGTTACAAATTTCCATCAGCAGATCCATATTAACGATATGACCACGCATGTGGCTGAGCATCAGAATTTTTGCACCGCTTTGGGTGATCTTGGCACGCAAATCTTGCAAATCCATGACCAGAGTATCTGTCACTTCTACAAACACAGGATCGCACCCTGCTTGCGCGATAGCACCGGGTACGGGGGCGAGAGTAAACGCGTTGGTAAGGACCTTATCACCTACTTTGGCACCTGCGGCACGCAACGCAGCGGCTAAAGCATAGCCGCCAGAGGCTACAGCCACGCAGTATTTCGCGCCGATGTAGGCAGCAAATTCTTGCTCCAAAAGAGCGGCTTCACCTGCCTCATCGCCCACAAGATTGTAGCGGTGTAAGCGCCCATGGCGCATGACAGCTACAGCGGCCTCGATCGCATCTTCTGGGAGCGGTTCCTGTTGGGTGAAATTTCCTGTGAAAATTTGTGTCACGGGTAGGGTTTTCCATTCAGTCTTTTCTTTAAATGAGATAGGATTATCATAAAACATTCAAGCTTGAGATGAGAGCTTTAGGAAAGCTGGACTAGAGATTTCAGGAATTCAAAAGCAGCAAGCGCATAACCGGACCAAAGCCAACCCGTGGCGTGGCTTTAATAACATTTTAAAAACTACTTAAATGTAACCCTGCTCTTTATCCTCGCTTGATCCGTGCTTCAGAGCGCAGGATTCCCTGCAAAAAACAAACATTTGGAACAGGCTGGTTTTGGCACGGCTTCTTAGTCTTGATTCTTAACCTAGTTGATCAACTGATCTATTAAATCTGGTAATTCGTCGTAATGATTTAGGAGCACCTCTGGCTGCAGCGCGCTAATTGCCTCACCCGAGGGGCCAAACGCCACCAGCACACTAGGTACGCCTGCATTCCGCGCGGTCGAGCGATCGGTGTCCGTATCTCCAATCAATGCTGAGCGTCCTAGATCACCACCGACACGGCGGATGGTCTCCCACAAGTGCTCAGGATCAGGCTTTCGCACGGGCAGCGTGTCCGCTCCCAAAAGCGCACTGAACATGTCACGGATCCCCAGCTCGGCCATAAGGGTTTCTGCCAAGCCCTCGGGCTTGTTTGTGCAAATCCCCAAAAGATACCCACGGCGTTTCAATTCTTCGAGAGCGGAAATTACACTTGGATAAAGCGTCGTATGAACCGCGATGTGGTAGCTGTAGTAATCCAGCAGCTTGGGGTATTCCGCATCGACGTTCGCTTCATCCCAATCAACCCCCAGTCGCTCAAACCCCAATCGCAGCATGGCCCGGCCGCCGTGAAACGCTGTCAATGCATCAGCCGCAGCGTCAAGCGGCTCACCCTGCCCCATCCCGGCAAAGCAGGCGTTTGCTGCGGCAATCAGGTCAGCACTGGTGTCGGCTAAAGTACCATCAAGATCGAAAATAACGGATTTCATGTGCATCTTCCTTTCCACCATATTGCCACAAGCTGTAACGCAGTGAAAGATTTATTGAGAATAC
>DLZA01000034.1:0-914 GCA_003447515.1 Paracoccaceae bacterium | reverse complement strand
CTGTCGCAGTGGTTATTTTGGCAGCCGGTAAAGGCAGCCGAATGAAATCAGACGTTCCCAAAGTATTGCATCACGTGGCGCAGGCGCCACTGCTGGTGCACGCCATGCAATCCGCGCAATCGGTGGACGCAACGCGCATAGTGGTTGTGACCGGCTGTGGGGGTGAAGCCGTTGGTAAGGCGGCGCAAGCATATGACCCTAACACAATAATTGTGACGCAAAAAGAACAGCTTGGCACGGCACATGCGTTGAAGCAGGCGGCGGCAGCGTTGTCTGATTTCGAAGGAGATGTGATCGTACTCTACGGTGACACGCCATTCATTAAAGAGGACACGTTGCGCGAAATGCTGGTGGCCCGCGAAAATGGAGCTAGAGTTGTCGTCCTGGGGTTTGAAACTAAGGAGCCAGGACGATATGGGCGTTTGGTGATGGGCGCGGACGGAGGGCTAAATGCAATTGTGGAAGCAAAGGATGCAACACCTGAACAGTTAGCCATAAACCTCTGTAATTCTGGTGTTATTTGTGCGAATTGCAGCACGTTGTTCACGCTGATTGACGTAGTTGGAAACGACAATGCGAGTGGTGAATACTACCTTACAGATGTGGTTGGACTGGCGCGGAGCACGGACGATGCCTGTGCCGCAATCATCTGCACTGAAGCGGAAACCATGGGCGTCAATTCCCGCGCCGATCTGGCAGCGGCAGATGCGGCGTTTCAGGCGCGGATGCGGATCAGAGCGCTGGAGAATAACGTGACGATGCACGCTCCTGAGACAGTCTTTTTCTCTTACGACACTCATGTGGGCCGCGATGCGGTTATTGAGGCGAATGTAGTGTTTGGCCCTGCCGTGACAGTAGAAAGTGGCGCGTTAATTCGCGCGTTTTCACACCTTGAAGGCTGTCATGTGAGCCAA
>DLZA01000153.1:508-3236 GCA_003447515.1 Paracoccaceae bacterium | reverse complement strand
TTCCATTGGAAACAGACTTCTTTTCTGAAATTTTCGAATTCACGTACGGCCTTTCCAGCCTTTGAACGCAAATTGTAGGAAATCTGTAACATGATTTCTATCAATACCTTCGGCTTGCATCGTGATTGCACTGGTGATTTGGGAGCCGACATAGAGTGCGGCGGTGACGGTCGAAATTTGAACACCCATTTGCCCATTTTCTTTGGCAATGTTGATCCAAGCTTCTATTCGAGCCTGTATGTTTTCCCGTGTCAAATTGATTGATTCATTGGTTTTGGGGCCTAGTTCTTTGCGGCACCCACGCATCTGCTCAAACATGCAACCCATGGGTATCTCCATTATAGAACGATCCTGTGTGGTCAATTCTACTAGGGCATCTATTGCATCGCCAAACGGCATATCCGCTTCAAATATCTGAAATAGTGGTGTTAGAACTTCATCACGATAAGCATCTAGTGCAGATGCCTGTAGCCCGTCTTCTCCTCCGAACTCCCTGTATAGCCCAGGCTTGGAGATACCTGCGCGCCGGCAAATTTCATTGACGGAAACGGCTGTTGGGCCTTCGCTCCAATAGCTTTCCATCGCGACTTGCAACACGCGATTACGGTCCAATGTTTTGGGCCGTCCGAGGGTGGCTCTAGGCGATCTCTCTTCCATTACGTTACCGCTAGTATTTAATGCTTGTGCTAACAAATAAAATACCAGTAGTAACAAAATATCCAGCCCGAATCGACTGGGCTCAATACTTTAAGGAAGGACCGCAATGAAAACTGTACTTTTGACCGGCATATCAGGCTATATTGGGTTGCATTGTGCCAAGGAACTGCTGAATGGAGGCTACAGCGTTCGTGGCTCTGTCCGGAATCAGGCTAAAGGCCAAGAGGTGCGAAGTACGCTTGAAGCAGCGTCAGTGGATACGCAAAATCTTATGATCGTCGAACTCGATCTGACGTCAGACCGTGGCTGGGAGAACGCTACGGCAGGCTGTGAATTCGTCATGCATGTTGCCTCGCCTTTTATCATCGCAAACCCTAAAGACCCCCAAGAAATGCTCTCACCGGCAGTTGATGGATCTTTGCGCGCCTTGCGTGCTGCTAAACGGGCCGGTGTGAAAAGGGTTGTGCTGACCAGTTCAATCGTGTCGATGATGGGGAGCATGAAAACTGGCACATTCGGTCCCGATGCCTGGACCGATATCGATACACCCGATGTCAGTACTTATATGAAAAGCAAAACCCTTGCTGAGAAGGCTGCTTGGGATTTCATCAACCAGCAGGTAGAAGAAGTGCCGATGGAACTGACCGTTATCGCTCCTGGTGGGGTATTTGGCCCACCACTGGGGCAAAATATCTCTGGGCAGTCTATGTCGATGCTGGACCAAATGCTACGCGGCAAACTTCCCATGGTGCCAAATGCAGCTTTCCCTATGGTGGATGTGCGCGACGTGGCCAAGCTGCATGTACAGGCCTTAAGTCTGCCCAAGGGCGCAGGCAAACGGTTTATCGCGGCATCCGCAGAACCAAACGGGTTTCAAAGTGCCGCGCAGTTCCTAAAGGACGAAGGTTACAAAGGTCCAAGCACACGCATTGCGCCGAATTTTCTGCTTCGCTTTGTGGCGAATTTTGATCGTGAGGCTAAAGGCATGCTCGCCCTTTTGGGGATGAACTTAAGTTGTGACAATTCGCAGACGCGCGAACTGTTTAGCTGGGCGCCAATCCCTTTCAAACAATCTGTGCTTGAATCGGCTGCAGCTGTAAAAGCTATTCAAGGGAAGGCATAGTACTGGATCTCGGACAAGCACTTTATAGTGTGTGCCAAGACAAAAGTTGAAAAGTCCATATTCCTGACCTTCAGGCCAATTGAAGCGAAGGTCTGCTTTTCCGTCCTAATCGATTACCAAACATGGAGATTATCATGTCAGATACGTTTAAGTTTCATGACCTTGAGTCTGCCCCAGAGGCAAGTAAAGAGCTTTTGAGTAGACTCTTCGCTGAATCTGGTCGCAATGGGTTCTATGCGGTCTTGTCAGAGTCGCCAGAAACGCTGAAGGCTTATACTCAGCTACACAGTTTATTTATGAATACGAGCTTTACTGATGAAGAGCGGACTGTGATTTGGCAAACAATCAATGTCGAACAAGAATGTACGTTTTGTGTTCCTGCGCATACGGCAATGGCAAAACATATGAAAATTGATGACAAAGTATCCAACGCCTTGCGGGATGAAACGCCGTTGCCCACTGCAAAGCTTGAAGCCTTACGTAGCTTTACATTGGAAGTTGTCCGCACGAGGGGGAATGCCTCAAAAGCTATAATCGCTGATTTTCTTAAATCAGGCTATACGCACCAAAATATTTTGGAAGTCGTATTGGGTTTATCTCAGAAAATAATAAGCAATTATATAAACCATCTTGCCGAGACACCTATGGAGGAAAAATATAGTCAATTTTCTTGGACAAAATCGTAAAGACTTTAAATTATCAAAACCAGCGATTGCCCCCGACCGTTCTAACCCTTGGAGATCCCATGCGCACCGCAATAATAGCACTGATGTTGATGTTTGGTTCGCAGGCAGGGGCTGATGCGGCGAAAATCTGGAAAGTAGTTTCGCCATCAGTCGTTTCGGTATTGCCAACATGGCCAGGTTACACAAAGCCTGGTTTTGGAGCTCCTGTCGGTGCCGCGCCTGAAGGTACCGGAATTGCGATATCAAAAGATGGTTATATTCT
>DLZA01000153.1:0-170 GCA_003447515.1 Paracoccaceae bacterium | reverse complement strand
CATGTCATTGCTAAAGCTACGACGATTGAAATTAGGGATGTCAATAACAAATTGGCAGCTGCTCATCTCGTATTTGTGTCTGCAGAGACTGATTTGGCCATAATAAAAGTTGACGTCGAAACTTTTGAAATTGATTTTTCTGATGAGGTTCCCGAAATCGGTAGTGAAAC
>DLZA01000169.1:2111-3285 GCA_003447515.1 Paracoccaceae bacterium | reverse complement strand
AAATGGTCAGTCAGTCCAACAATCTCTCGTCAAATCAACACCATTTCTTACCATTAAAGCCTTTTTGCAACATCTAAAATAACGATTTTGTGAAACGCCGATGACCCCTTGGAAGTAAGGCAATCCAGGCATATAACAAAAAAAACAGATAAGGGTTTAGCCATGCGCACCGCTACAATCAAACGCGATACCGCTGAAACTGCAATTACAGTAGATATAAACCTCGATGGAACTGGATTTTATGATAACGAAACAGGTGTTGGCTTTTTCGATCATATGCTCGACCAATTGTCCCGCCACGCATTAATCGACATGAAAATTCGCGCCAAAGGCGATCTACACATTGATGATCATCACACTGTAGAAGACGTTGGCATAGCACTTGGCAAAGCATTGAGCGAAGCCGTTGGTGACAAACGTGGCATACGCCGCTATGGCTCTTGCCTATTACCGATGGATGACGCTCTTATCCGCTCTGCACTCGATCTGTCAGGCCGTCCGTATTTGGCATGGAAGATAGGCCTGCCAACCACGACAATCGGCTCCTTTGATACCGAACTAGTACGCGAATTTTTTACTGCTTTCGCCATGCAAGCAGGCATGACGTTGCACGTTGAAATGCTTGATGGCGTCAATAGTCATCACATCGTTGAAGCTACTTTTAAATCCGTTGCAAAGGCTCTGCGCATTGCATTAGAAATTGATCCCAGGAAAGCCGACACTATACCTTCAACTAAAGGCACACTCTCGGAATGATCACCGCAATCGTTGATTATAATTCTGGCAACTTGCGCTCGGCGGAGAAATCGTTCCAACGCATGGCATCAGAACTGAACGCAGGCAAAATCGTCGTTACCCCCGACCCTGATGTGGTGCGACAAGCAGACCGCGTGGTATTGCCGGGTGTTGGCGCATTCGCTGATTGCCGGGGACATTTGGCGGCAATCGACGGATTATCTGCTGCGATCGAAGAGAAAGTCGATGCAGGCAATCCGTTGATGGGAATCTGTGTTGGGATGCAAATGATGGCCACTTGGAGCCGCGAACACGGCAATCATAATGGGTTCAACTGGATCAACGGCGAGGTCACCGCGCTTACGCCGAACGCTCCCGCCCTAAAAATTCCCCATATGGGCTGGAATGAGCTCACCAAAACGCCCAACCACCCAGTCTT
>DLZA01000169.1:0-1733 GCA_003447515.1 Paracoccaceae bacterium | reverse complement strand
GTTCCAGAAGATGACAAAAATGTGATAGCTACCTGTGATTATGGCGGTAACATCACGGCAGCCGTAGGGCGCGATAACATCATTGGAACGCAATTCCACCCAGAAAAAAGCCAGGCCAACGGCCTACGCTTGATCGGAAATTTTTTGCAGTGGTCGCCCTGATAATTGCAATCGGTTTTTCAAACAGATTTTTTTCAACGTTAACCGTCAAATTAATCCAAGCGGGACCAGTCCTGTCCTCGGCAAATAAATGCAACACAGCCCTTAACTACTAAGTTGTCTCCGTTCAAATTCATCTTGGATTTATAGGTCTTGTTCGTATCCGGTGCCCAAATAGTTCCTCCAGAATATTTACCACCACCTTTGGCAATCATTTCTTTGATAATCATTTTGCCTTCTGGATCCTTATTTTTATTTCCAACAACTTCTAGGATTGTGCCACAAATCTTACCTCCACAAGCTTGAATCTTCACAGTAATATAACCGCCTGTGTCACCTGGTTCAGATTTCCAGGTGCCAAAAACATTGTCAGCCAGTGTAGGCGTCGCAAAAGCTGTTATAGTTGCGATCAGTGCTAATTTTTTCATGCCTCTCTCCGATTCTAAATTAAGAGCGTGTAAACACACATCCATTAAGTTACCTGAAATGTTAAATAAGCATAGCACCTCTTTGCATTTAATCGCCTTTGACTTTATGCACCGCACTCAAACCATGAAATGGGGTATATCTATGATTCTTTATCCTGCAATTGATCTGAAAGATGGTGCTTGCGTGCGCCTCTACAAAGGTGAAATGAATCAAGCCACTATTTTCGACCTCGACCCTGCTGAGCAGGCACGGTCCTTTGTTGACCAAGGTTGCGATTGGCTGCACCTCGTGGACTTAAATGGAGCCTTTGCGGGTAAGCCCGTAAACGCTAAACCCGTCGAAGACATTCTCAGAACTTGTAAAGTACCAGCTCAACTCGGAGGCGGTATCCGAGACATTGCTACCATTGAACGTTGGTTAGAGCACGGCCTGCAACGGGTCATTCTCGGTACGGTGGCCGTCGAAGAACCGTCCCTAGTCCGTACGGCGGCCAAACTTTTTCCAAACCACATCGCAGTTGGCATCGATGCGCGTAACGGCAAAGTTGCGACCCGTGGTTGGGCCAAAAAAACCGAAGTAAATGCAACCGACCTTGCTCGCCAATTTGAGGATGTAGGTGTTACGGCCATCATTTACACAGACATCAATCGCGATGGTGCCATGAAAGGACCCAACGTGGAGGCTACCGCTGCCCTCGCCCACGCCGTCAGGATCCCAGTAATCGCTTCAGGTGGCGTATCATCCATGAACGACCTACAAGCCCTCAAAGAGTGCGGAGCACCACTTGAGGGTGCTATCTCTGGTCGCGCACTCTATGACGGTGAAATTAGCATTGCGGACGCAACTGCTCTATTGAAAGCGCCAAGAAATTGATTGCACACGCATAACAATCGTAATTTTTACTTGGGCAAGAAATCAGTACAAAGCCAACTTGACTAACTGTACGATTTTTACTCACGATATTTTGTATTTTCGTCAGTATCGAACGATTATTGCCGTGATTTAGCTCAAAGCAAAGGACGATCTTACTTTCAAACAACCATACAAGTTAACGATAATTTGGGCACTTGACACCCCTGAAATTTGTCATCGATGGCACGGACTATTTTATACCTAAATAATTCGCAATCTACAGAGTAAGCTTT
>DLZA01000210.1 GCA_003447515.1 Paracoccaceae bacterium | reverse complement strand
TTGGGTTTCTGGTCGATGATGGCGTTTTTGGCAGTTCTAACAATAGGATTTGCATACGAGTGGAAAAAGGGAGCGTTGGAATGGGAATAACAACATCTCCTAACTCAGCTGGAGGTGACAGCGAAGTTGCGACCCGTGCTTTGAATAATGAATTGCAGGATAAAGGCTTTCTGCTGACCTCGTCAGAAGACATCATCAACTGGGCCCGTACGGGTTCGCTGCACTGGATGACGTTTGGTCTGGCCTGTTGTGCCGTTGAAATGATGCACACGGCGATGCCGCGCTACGATATGGAGCGGTTTGGCACAGCACCCCGCGCTAGCCCTCGCCAGTCTGATCTTATGATTGTTGCGGGCACATTAACCAACAAGATGGCCCCTGCGTTGCGAAAGGTTTACGACCAGATGCCAGAGCCAAGGTATGTGATATCCATGGGTTCGTGCGCTAACGGTGGTGGATATTACCACTACAGTTATTCTGTTGTCCGTGGCTGCGATCGCATCGTGCCAGTGGATATCTACGTACCGGGATGCCCGCCATCTGCTGAGGCACTGCTTTACGGTATCCTGCAATTGCAACGTAAAATTCGTCGTACTGGTACGATCGTTCGCTAAGATAAAGGGAAGCTGCATATGTCCGAGGCACTGACAGAACTGGGAACAGCGCTCGCCAAGAGCAGCTCTGATGCGGTAATGGCGACACAAGTTAATGCAATGGGAGAATTGGTGGTGCAGGTCTCGCCGGCGGCGTTACCTGGTTTTATCGAGCACATTAAAACCCAACGCGACGCTAAGTTCTCAAGCCTGGTCGATATCACAGCCGTGGATTACCCAAGCAGGGAAAAGCGGTTCGACGTGGTTTATCATTTCTTATCGATGTATACCAACCAACGCATCCGCATTAAGGCTAGCATTCTTGAAGATGAGGTTGTCCCGTCGATCACATCCATTCATCCATCAGCAGATTGGTTTGAACGTGAAGTTTTCGACATGTATGGTATCATGTTCTCCGGCCACCCTGACCTCCGTCGTATTTTAACCGATTATGGCTTTCGGGGGAATCCTCTTCGGAAAGATTTTCCAACTACGGGTTACACTGAGCTGCGCTACGACGAGGTCGAAAAGCGTGTGGTGTATGAACCTGTGAGCTTAGTTCAAGAATACCGCCAGTTCGATTTCATGTCCCCTTGGGAGGGTGCGGAGTACATTCTGCCGGGTGATGAGAAAGAGGAGGTCGCGAAGTAGATGGCTGACGGAACTTTTAAAGACGTCCAGACGGGCGAACAGCGCATTCGCAACTTTAATATTAACTTTGGTCCGCAGCACCCTGCAGCCCATGGTGTATTGCGTCTCGTGCTTGAGCTTGATGGTGAAATTGTTGAACGTTGCGACCCGCACATTGGGCTTTTGCATCGTGGCACTGAAAAGTTGATGGAAAGCCGCACTTATCTTCAAAACTTGCCGTATTTTGATAGATTGGATTATGTGGCACCAATGAACCAGGAACATGCTTGGTGTTTGGCCATTGAGAAGTTGACAGGAGTGGAGGTCCCGCGCCGCGCTTCTTTGATCCGTGTGCTTTATTCTGAAATTGGTCGCATCCTAAATCACATTTTAAACGTGACAACACAGGCGATGGATGTGGGTGCTCTAACGCCACCGTTATGGGGTTTTGAGGAACGTGAAAAATTAATGGTGTTCTACGAGCGGGCTTGTGGCGCACGTTTACATGCAGCGTACTTCCGCCCTGGTGGTGTTCACCAAGATCTGCCGCAAGACTTGATCGATGATATTGAACAGTGGGCCAGGGAATTTCCCAATATTCTAGCTGATATCGATGGGCTTCTCACTGAAAACCGCATCTTTAAGCAGCGCAACGTGGACATCGCTGTAATTTCTGAACAAGAGGCGCTGGATTGGGGGTTTTCTGGCGTAATGGTGCGTGGCTCAGGCATGGCATGGGATTTACGCCGTGCGCAACCCTATGAATGTTACGACGAGATGGATTTTCAAATTCCCGTAGGCACAAATGGCGATTGTTATGATCGCTATTTATGCCGGATGCAGGAAATGCGGGAAAGCCTTAAGATTATACATCAGTGCATAGGTAAACTGAATAATGAGGGGCCAAGCGATGTTTTAGCGCGGGGTAAATTTACGCCACCCAAGCGTGGTGAGATGAAAACCTCAATGGAAGCCTTGATTCATCATTTCAAACTCTACACCGAAGGGTTCCATGTGCCAGCGGGTGAGATTTACGCATGCGTGGAAGCACCCAAGGGTGAATTCGGGGTTTATTTGGTTTCAGACGGAACTAACAAACCATATAAAACTAAAATCCGAGCGCCGGGTTATTTGCACCTCGCCGCAATGGATCATGTGGCTAAAGGCCACCAATTGGCCGATGTGGCCGCAATTATTGGCACAATGGATGTCGTATTTGGAGAGATTGACCGCTAATGCTTCGCCGTCTTCACAACGAACAACCCGACAACTTTACCTTTACCGAAATGAACCAGAAATGGGCGGAAGGTCAGTTGACAAAATATCCAGAGGGGCGTCAGGCCTCCGCAGTAATACCATTGCTATGGCGTGCCCAAGAGCAAGAGGGTTGGATTTCTAAACCAGCACTCGAAACAGTCGCTGATATGCTTGACATGGCATATATTCGTGTGTTGGAAGTTGCAACTTTTTACTTTATGTTTCAATTACAACCTGTTGGTTCTGTTGCGCATATTCAGGTTTGTGGTACCACGTCATGTATGATTTGTGGTGCGGAAGATCTGATAAGCGTTTGCAGGGAGAAGATTTCTGAGACGGCTCATGTTATCTCGGAGGACGGTAAGTTTAGCTGGGAAGAGGTTGAATGCCTCGGCGCGTGTGCCAACGCTCCCATGGCGCAGATTGGCAAAGATTATTATGAAGATTTAACAGTTGAACGCTTTACCAAAATCATCGACGAATTTGCGGCAGGTAAAATTCCTACACCTGGGCCCCAGAACGGGCGCTTTGCGGCCGAGCCGATGGGAGGGCTCACAGCACTTACAAAACTGAAAAAGGATCGCCCTGCTCATAATGGCTCTGTTGCCCTGGCAATTGGCATAGGTGATACTGTGAAACGCATACAAGGTGATGAAGTTCCCATTCTGACCCCATGGCTGGATCGGGGCAAAGCAGCAAACTCCAAAAAATCAGTGTCTCAGCAAACTGGGGCAAAGTCAGCGTCCCATACAAAAGTAGCTGCCCGGATGATGACGAAAAAAGCAGTGGATGTTGCAGTTCCCTTGGTGGGAAAGAAGCCACGCACAATGACGGCACCGCGGAAACGAGGGGCCGATAACTTAAAATTGATGTCAGGAATTGGGCCAAAGCTGGAAGATGCTCTAAATAGTTTGGGAATTTATCACTTTGATCAGATCTCGAAGTGGTCAGACGCTGAAGTGGAATGGGTAGATAAGCACTTGAAACTCAATGGGCGCCTGAGGCGTGACAATTGGATGGAGCAAGCAACCAAACTGGTAATAGGAGAAACGGCTACGCTTCCCAAGAAGACATTTAATTAATTGGCTACCGCACCAACAGAGATTTGTACTCCTCTTCTAACAAAAAAGTTGGTGACGCTGTCTAAAAGTTGCCTTTGAAAGGAAAGTGATTGGCCCCAAAAAAATCTGATCCAGAACCAGCGTTAGCGCAGATTCGGATTGCATCCATTGTCATAATTGTGACCATGGTCCTTTGGATGGGGCTTAGTTATGTTGGCGGCTTGATTGAACTAGAGGCGCGATTTGCATTTCTGTTCGACCTTGCTGCTTTGGCGGCGTTCCTCTGGGCGCTGATCGTTTTATTTAACGCTTGGCGCACGCGCCAAATAAAAAAGGATTGAGCGATGCTCGCTGATCAAGATCGCATTTTTACGAATATCTATGGTATGCATGACCGGACCTTGAAGGGCGCGCTGCAGCGTGGTCATTGGGACGGAACAGCAAAAATTATCAAAAATGGTCGTGAATGGATCATCGACGAGATGAAAAAATCAGGTCTGCGTGGGCGGGGTGGGGCAGGATTCCCGACAGGTCTTAAGTGGTCTTTCATGCCAAAAGAAACCGACGGTCGTCCATCCTATTTGGTCGTGAACGCAGATGAATCCGAACCTGGTACGTGCAAAGATCGCGAGATTATGCGCCACGATCCGCATACGCTGATCGAAGGCTGCTTGATCGCATCTTTTGCCATGAACGCAAACGCTTGCTACATTTATATTCGTGGTGAGTTCATTCGCGAACGCGAAGCTTTGCAAACTGCTATCGACGAGGCCTATGACGCGGGCCTTCTTGGAAAGAACGCTGCTAAATCTGGCTGGGACTTCGATCTGTATTTAGCACATGGCGCGGGTGCTTATATTTGTGGCGAAGAAACGGCACTACTGGAAAGTCTTGAGGGTAAAAAGGGCATGCCGCGCATGAAACCGCCGTTCCCTGCAGGTGCGGGTTTGTATGGCTGTCCAACTACGGTGAACAATGTGGAGTCCATTGCAGTTGTGCCAACCATCCTTCGCCGTGGTGCGGAATGGTTCACTAGCTTTGGTCGCCCAAACAATGCCGGCACCAAGCTATTCGCTTTCTCGGGCCACGTAAACCACCCCTGTGTAGTGGAGGACGCTATGTCTACTCCTTTGCGCGAATTGATCGATCGCCATTGTGGCGGTGTGCGTGGTGGTTGGGATAACCTCAAAGCTGTTATTCCTGGTGGCGCGTCTGTTCCGTTGCTGCCAAAAGA
>DLZA01000097.1 GCA_003447515.1 Paracoccaceae bacterium | reverse complement strand
GCCATGTCTGCTGATCGCAAGTTCAGCGTAATCGATGCGGAGTGTGTAGCATGTAATCTTTGCGTCGAAGTTTGCCCTGTTGAGGACTGCATTACGATGGTAGCGCAACCCGCAGGCACCGTTGATCCGCGTACAGGTATAACTGTTGTGGATGATTACGCCAACTGGACTACACATCCTAACAATCCGGGCGCTGTTGCGGCTGAGTAACAAATGAACAGAGCGGCGCGTGGGTGAAACTGCGTACCGTTCTAAACGGTCAACATGCGGCGCAACATATCTTCTAGGTATTGCTCTGCATCATTAAAGTGATCGCCCTCCCCCAAGATCGCTTGCACCTGCACATCAAAATCAGCGTAATGTTGAGTCATGGCCCAGATTGAAAAGATTAAGTGATAAGGATCAATAACACGAATCAGTCCAGCTTCTGACCAGTTGTTAATTAATTGAGCTAAGCTTTTAACCACGTCACGCAGTTCACACGTTAAAACGGATTTAATCCGCGGGGCGCCTTGGATGATTTCATTGGCATAAAGGCGGCTTTCACGGGGATAAAGCCGGCTCATTTTCATTTTGTGTTTGGCGTAATTGAGGATTTCTTCAACAGGTTCGCCTTCGGGGTCGATGTCGCGCACAGGCTGCAACCAATCGGTTAACAGCTGGGCCAATAACGCCTCATAAATAGCCTCTTTGGAAGAGAAGTAATACAGGATGTTTGGTTTCGACAGGCCGGCTTCAGTCGCGATTTGATCCAATGTTGATCCGCGAAAACCAAATTGGGAAAAGACCTTTAGCCCGGCGGCCTTGATCGCTGACTGGTTCTTTTTCTGGATGCGGGTCTCTGTCTTTTTCATGCCAAATTATTCCATGGAAACGCCGAGGGAGTAAATGACTAAATCTAAGGCATTTTGGGATTGGGTGTGCGATTTATAAAATCAATTCCTTGACTCATGTCCGACCTCTGGTAGCGTTTTTTTTTACAAGTTGGTCAAATTAATTGAGAAATCGCACTCTTACTGAAGTGAAGGACAGGTCCATGGCTGCTATTGGCGAAAATCTGAGGATTAACAGCGAACGTCTTTGGGACAGTCTGATGGAGATGGCCAAGATTGGGCCGGGTGTGGCAGGCGGCAATAACCGCCAGACCCTGACAGATGAAGATAGCGAAGGCCGTCAACTCTTTCTGGATTGGTGCAATGCCGCTGGTTGCACGATGGGCCTTGATCAAATGGGCAACATGTTTGCGCAGCGCGAGGGGACAGACTCTGACGCATTGCCTGTCTACGTGGGATCTCATCTGGACACCCAACCCACGGGTGGGAAATATGACGGTGTGCTTGGGGTGCTAAGTGGCCTTGAGCTTTTGCGCACGATGAATGATCTAGATATCAAAACCAAACACCCCATCGTAGTGACTAATTGGACGAATGAAGAGGGGACTCGCTATGCCCCTGCCATGCTGTCTTCTGGTGTGTTCGCAGGTATCCATACCCAAGACTGGGCTTATGATCGCGTTGATGCTGAGGGCAAAGCCTTTGGCGATGAATTGCAGCGAGTCGGTTGGCGTGGTGACGAAGAAGTGGGCGCGCGTGAAATGCACGCCTTCTTTGAACTGCACATCGAACAAGGGCCGATCCTAGAGGCAGAAGACAAGCAAATTGGGGTTGTGACACACGGGCAGGGCCTGTCGTGGACCCAAGTGACCATCACCGGCAAAGACGCACACACTGGCTCGACTCCGATGCCGATGCGCAAGAATGCAGGCCTCGCCATGGCACGTGTTTTGGATAAGGTTGAGGAAATCGCTCTATCACATGCACCCCACGCGGTTGGTGCTGCGGGTCACATTGATATCTACCCCAATTCGCGCAACGTGATCCCGGGCAAGGTGGTGTTCACGGTAGATTTTCGTTCTCCCGATTTGGCAGTGATCACTGACATGGAGGGGCGTTTGCGCGTTGAGGCGCAGGCGATCTGTGACACGATGGGGATGGAGATTGAGTTTGAAAAGGTGGGGGGGTTTGATCCCGTGGCCTTCGATGAAAACTGTGTGCAGGCCGTGCGCAGGGCCGCTGAGCGTTTAGGCTACAGCCATATGGACCTGATTTCAGGTGCGGGACACGATGCCTGCTGGATCAATAAGGTTGCGCCTACGGCAATGATCATGTGCCCATGCGTTGACGGGTTAAGCCACAACGAGGCAGAAGAAATCAGCCAAGAATGGGCAGCCGCGGGCACAGACGTATTACTGCATGCTGTTTTGGAAACAGCCGTAATCACATCCTAGGCTCCATCGAAGAGATCAATATACAGGGAGAGTAACATGAGCACAGTCATCAAGAACGGTACAATTGTCACGCATGATTTGACTTACAAAGCGGATGTTTTGATTGATGATGGCAAGATCATCGAGATCGGTAAGAACCTGCCTGGTGCTGATGAATTGGATGCCACAGATTGCTACGTGATGCCCGGTGGCATTGACCCCCATACCCATCTTGAGATGCCATTTATGGGCACATATTCCACGGATGATTTCGAAAGTGGCACCCGCGCTGCATTGGCGGGTGGCACTACGATGGTCATCGATTTTGCGCTACCTAGCCCGGGCCAAGGGCTGCATGATGCCTTGAAAATGTGGGACAACAAATCCACGCGGGCAAATTGTGATTATTCTTTTCATATGGCGGTCACATGGTGGGGTGAGCAGGTTTTCGATGAGATGGAATCTGTTATCAAAGACCGCGGCATAAATACTTTTAAACATTTCATGGCCTATAAGGGCGCATTGATGGTTAATGATGATGAGCTGTACGCGAGCTTTAGTCGGTTGTCCGAACTCGGGGGGATCGCGATGGTCCACGCGGAGAATGGTGACGTCGTTGCTGAACTGTCCGCTAAACTCTTGGCCGAAGGTAATACTGGCCCAGAAGCCCATGCCTATTCCCGTCCGCCACAGGTCGAGGGTGAAGCCACAAACCGTGCAATCATGATTGCTGATATGGCAGGGGTTCCACTTTACGTCGTGCACACCTCTTGCGAGGATTCGCACGAAGCCATTCGTCGTGCTCGCCAACAAGGCAAACGCGTCTGGGGTGAACCGTTGATCCAGCACCTTACACTGGATGAGAGCGAATATTTCAACAAAGATTGGGATCACGCAGCGCGTCGTGTTATGTCACCACCCTTCCGTAACAAACAACACCAAGACAGCCTTTGGGCTGGTCTCCAGTCTGGTTCACTGAGCGTTGTGGCTACGGATCATTGCGCATTTTCCACTGAGCAGAAGCAGTTTGGTTTGAATGATTTCACCAAAATTCCGAATGGAACTGGTGGGCTTGAAGATCGGATGCCCATGCTTTGGACCCAAGGTGTTTCAACGGGACGGTTGACGCTAAATGAATTTGTGGCAGTCACGTCAACAAATATTGCTAAGATCCTGAATTGCTATCCTAAGAAAGGCGCCATTCTGGTGGGCGCGGACGCGGATATTGTGGTTTGGGATCCCAATAAAGAAAAAACGATATTGGCGGCTAATCAGCAGTCTGCCATCGACTACAACGTTTTTGAGGGCAAAAAGGTTAGAGGCCTTCCGAGATTTACACTGTCACGTGGTTCTATTGCTATCTACGATGGTGAAATCCGTACCGAAGAGGGCCACGGTAAATTCGTAAGACGGGAAGGAAAT
>DLZA01000325.1:5313-5882 GCA_003447515.1 Paracoccaceae bacterium | reverse complement strand
TTGGATGTGGCTCATGTAGTGGCAGAGCCCCGTGAAATTGGATCAGTTCGAGTGAATGTGCCTGCGCTAGATCTGCAATCAAAAGAGGTGCAGCTGCGTTTGTTGGCCCATGCTTTACGTTGGGTTTCGGGGGCAGAATATCGTCCGCGTCTCAACGCCCTGAAACGTGTATTGGCTGCGATTTTTGATGGTCAGGGCTGCACACTTTCAGGCTGTTTAATTAGTACGGCGAAGGCCGGTGTTATAGAGGTGAGCCGCGAAATTGCAGCTGTGGAGGTGACAGATGGGCGTAGTGGTTCGTTCGATACGCGATGGATATGTGACATTGCGGAGGGGGAGTGGCGGACACTTGGGGTTGAGGGCTTAGCGCGCTTTCCAAACTGGCGCGATACTACCGAGCATCGAAATTCTCTGCTTGCTTCGCCTTCTTTGTGGAACAATAACGAATTGAAGTCGGCTCCATTCTTGGTTAAAAACCAAATTCGCAAGTGCAGACTCCGTGATGGACCCAAAAGTTTCTTTGACTCAATTTTGACGCATTGAAATAGTGTTCTGAACGCCTATCTAAG
>DLZA01000325.1:3816-4904 GCA_003447515.1 Paracoccaceae bacterium | reverse complement strand
TTGGCTTTTTGGGTCGTTTTATTCCTGTTGCTTTTTGCGCTGTTTCAGATGTTCAGCGGTGGAACACGCTCTAACAGTGAAGATCAGTTAACTTATTCAGAATTCGTTAAATCTGTTGCTAATGGCAGTGTTGCGGAGGTTGAAATGGACGGTGAGATAATCACCATTTCCAATAAAGATGGTAACCGTTTTCAGACGGTACAGCCCAGATCAGCAATGGAGAGTGGGGAGTTGACCAATCAACTGATTGATGCAGGCGTTAATGTGAATGTGAAGGCGCAAGAGCAGTCGGGCTTTTTGTCTGCTATGTCACTTTGGCTACCTTTTCTTGTTTTGATCGGCGTTTGGATCTTTTTCATGAACCGGATGCAGGGCGGTGGACGTGGTGGCGCTATGGGCTTTGGAAAGTCCAAAGCTAAATTACTAAACGAACGTCAAGGCCGCATCACTTTTGATGACGTTGCGGGCATCGACGAGGCGAAAGATGAGTTAGAAGAAATAGTCGAATTTTTGCGCGATCCACAGAAGTTTAGTCGGCTGGGCGGTAAAATCCCGAAGGGCGCACTCTTAGTTGGTCCACCAGGTACAGGTAAAACTCTCCTCGCGCGCGCGATCGCTGGTGAGGCGGGAGTTCCTTTTTTTACTATTTCTGGCTCTGATTTCGTCGAAATGTTTGTTGGTGTGGGTGCGTCGAGGGTACGCGATATGTTTGAACAAGCCAAAAAGAACGCTCCTTGTATCGTGTTTATTGACGAAATTGATGCAGTGGGCCGCCATCGTGGTGCAGGCTATGGCGGTGGCAATGACGAGCGTGAACAGACATTAAACCAACTTCTTGTTGAGATGGATGGATTCGAGGCGAACGAAGGGGTAATTCTTCTCGCCGCTACAAACCGTCCAGATGTCTTAGATCCTGCTTTGCTTCGTCCAGGCCGGTTCGACCGTCAGGTGCAAGTGCCAAACCCAGATATCAACGGTCGTAAGAAAATCCTCGAGGTGCACGCACGAAAGACGCCACTGGGCCCTGATGTGGATCTGCGGATAATTGCTCGCGGCACACCAGGGTTTTCGGGTGCGGATTTAGCTAA
>DLZA01000325.1:2328-3438 GCA_003447515.1 Paracoccaceae bacterium | reverse complement strand
ACTATGGAAGACTTCGAAAATGCCAAGGACAAGGTGATGATGGGAGCAGAGCGCCGTTCCATGGTAATGACTGAGGATGAGAAAAAACTGACTGCTTACCACGAAGCTGGTCACGCGGTTGTAGGGTTAAACGTGCCACAGCATGATCCTATCCACAAAGCTACGATCATTCCACGTGGTCGTGCGTTGGGCTTGGTTTTGTCCTTGCCCGAGCGAGATCAGCTCTCAGTTACCAAAACAAAATACAAGTCTCAAATTGCAATGGCGATGGGCGGGAAGGTTGCTGAGGAACTTATCTTTGGCGAAGAAAACGTTACCTCTGGTGCATCTTCAGATATTCAACAAGTAACACGAATAGCGCGTGCGATGGTTACGCAGTTCGGTATGTCTGAAAAGCTGGGCAACATTGATTACGCCAACCGTCAGGAAACGCATCTTGGCCCGCAACAAGGAGCTGTTAATGCTGGCCCAGACACGCAAGAAATTATTGATGCCGAGGTGCGCAACTTAGTCGATGAGGGCTATGCACGTGCGAAGCAGATCCTAACTGATTATAGTGATCAATTAGAAAACTTGGCGCAGGGTCTATTAGAATATGAAACGCTCACAGGAGCGGAAATTACCAAAGTGATCGCTGGTCAAGCTTTAAACCGCGGTTCAGATGATGATGATGCTGATATGGGAGGTAACGTCCCGAGTGTGGCATCCATCCCAAAGACCAAGAAGTCGAGTACGGTGCCAAAAGGTGATATGGAACCCGATCCCGCGTAAACGCGACATAAAAATAAGTAAGAATGGGGGCCGCTTTTAAGCGGCCTTTGTGTTACTAGATCTTTGACTGCGGTACCCGGTCATCTTCTTTTTATTTGCTAAACCATAACAGGATGACGCCTATCACCAGCATGTAAACGCAAACGACACACTGCTTTTTACGATAAAACCTGTAAATATGACGAGCTGGGACATTACTCTACCGGCTTCCTATTTAGGTCAAAAACTGATTGAATAAAAAGATTTTCTGGAGCTGGATCTGAGTGGTGCCCTACATTAGGATTGCGAGAGAATAGTTAATCAGCGCGTGGCTGAGTTTTCTTAAGTCCTTATATCAAT
>DLZA01000325.1:0-1934 GCA_003447515.1 Paracoccaceae bacterium | reverse complement strand
ATAGGAAATTCAATAATCATCAGCTTTATTTTCAATTTTCCCAGTTTACTGTTAACTAAAAGGAACTTTAGTAACGGGATCCATTTATGCCAGCCCTTATGGTCACTGACTATACTTGTACAGTCGTCTACCTCGGTTGCGTTAAAAACCGCAAAGAGAGACTTGCCTCTCACTCCCTCGATGAAGCATTCGCCAGTTTCGCGGGTTTTGAGGGGGAGGACCATGGGGGGCTAACACGATCAGCCTGCAGCCGTGTATTAGATCAATATCCAAGCGGTACAGAAATCCGCAACGTGCGACAGTTTTCACTTATTAGTGTTGAAGAGATGGTGACTGTAGCTGCTGAACTGGGGGTCGACGAAGTTAAGCCAGAATGGATGGGCGCAAGCATAATGGTTGATGGAATACCTGATTTTACCCACGTGCCGCCGTCTTCCCGCCTTCAGGCTACATCAGGTGCAACGCTCGTGATTGATATGGAAAATCGCCCGTGTATGTATCCTGGTAAAGAAGAGGTAGAGCTCCATCACCCCGGAAAAGGTAAGCTACTTCAATCAGTTTTGAAAGGTAGGCGAGGCGTTACGGCTTGGGTTGAGTGTGAGGGCCAGTTGAAGGTGGGTGATTCCCTTACCTTGCATGTGCCAGACCAACGAGCTTGGATGCCTTGCAACGGTTCTTAGGCGCGTTTGATCCATTAAATGACGCTTTTGGGGCGCAACCTCAGTACCTCGGCGATATTAGCGGAGAACTTGTCGTATTTAAACACGCTTTGTGTCTCGTAATCTGGGCATAGCTATGAAGATAGTATCCCATTGCACACAATCACTAAAAAGGTCCTGCCATATGGCTTATAAATCAGATATCGAAATCGCCCGTGAAGCAAAGAAACGTCCAATACAAGAAATTGGTACGAAACTTGGCATCAGTAGCGACGACCTGCTGCCATATGGCCACGACAAAGCAAAAATCAGCCAAAGTTTGATAAACTCTGTACAAGAAAACAAAGATGGCAAACTAATCCTCGTCACAGCAATCAATCCGACGCCTGCTGGTGAAGGTAAGACAACGACAACTGTAGGCCTTGGTGACGGTTTGAACCATATTGGCAAAAATGCTTGCGTTTGCATCCGTGAAGCGTCCCTTGGGCCAAACTTTGGCATGAAGGGCGGTGCTGCTGGAGGCGGTTATGCGCAAGTTGTTCCGATGGAAGACATGAATTTGCACTTCACTGGTGATTTCCACGCGATCACTTCCGCACATTCTTTGCTGTCTGCAATGATTGACAACCATATTTATTGGGGGAATGAGCTGGAGATTGACGTACGTCGTGTCCAGTGGAAACGCGTTGTCGATATGAACGACCGTGCTTTACGTAATATCACAGCGTCCTTGGGAGGCGTTGCAAATGGTTTCCCTAGGGAAGCCGGCTTTGACATTACTGTAGCGTCTGAGGTTATGGCGATCCTGTGTTTGGCAAGAAACCTGGAGGATCTGCAAACTCGTCTCGGTGATATGATTGTAGCTTACCGGCGTGATCGTTCACCTGTGTTCTGCCGCGACATTAAAGCGGATGGAGCGATGACTGTTCTGTTAAAAGATGCGATGCAACCAAATCTGGTGCAGACGCTGGAAAATAATCCAGCCTTCGTTCACGGTGGTCCATTTGCGAATATTGCGCACGGCTGTAACTCAGTTATTGCTACAACAACGGCGCTTAAGCTAGCAGATTATGTTGTTACCGAGGCAGGATTTGGTGCTGATCTAGGCGCTGAGAAGTTCCTGAATATAAAATGTCGCAAAGCTGGCCTGTCCCCAGATTGTGTTGTTTTAGTTGCCACTGTGCGCGCCATGAAAATGAATGGAGGTGTGGCAAAAGCGGATCTTGGTGAGGAAAACGTTTCCGCAGTTCAGGCGGGCTGCCCAAATCTGGGTCG
>DLZA01000366.1:3053-3223 GCA_003447515.1 Paracoccaceae bacterium | reverse complement strand
CGTCAAGTTTGTCTGACAGTGCCAAAAAATCCTTCTTCAAAAACCACTTAGGGGAAATTTACACGCGTCGAGTGCTACTAGCGCCAAACGGTATGTTTTACCGGATGAACTGATCGACAAAATCTGCCCCAAGTCCAACCTCTTCAAAGTGCTTTTTACAAAGGTCGATT
>DLZA01000366.1:0-2748 GCA_003447515.1 Paracoccaceae bacterium | reverse complement strand
GTGCTTTTTACAAAGGTCGATTTTAGTAAAGACATCCTCATATCCAAGGACTTCACCCCAAGGATCTACATAACACATGACACCATTTACCTGAAAATACGTCATCATTTCCTCAACGCCTTTTGGGACCACAAGTGTGTGGGTCTCGCCAGGCGGTTCATAAACATAGCCGCCTTCCTCTGCAGTCCAATCATGTTCAAGATAGTGCCAGCGGCCTTTCAAAACGAACCCATGTACGGGTTGAGGGTGGCGATGACGCGACAACACGCCAGATTTGCGAACCCGCAGAATGTTCATCCAATACCCTTGAGACCGATTGAGGCATAACGGACGAAACCAAACGTTCTTGGTTTGTGGAACCCAAAGGCGCTCATCGTCAGGGATTGCGTCAGGGATAACAATCTCTTTTTGCGCCTCCCTTGGGAACGGCAATTGATATGGTGTGCGTTCATCATAGTTGCTTTTATTGATCATAATGGTCTCCATTTTACATTGCTAGATATCCGCCATCGACAGGATAGATAGACGCGGTCACAAAACTTGCTTCGTCAGACAGAAGCCATTTGACCAAGGCGCCAACTTCGCTAGTTTTGCCCCAACGATTCAAAGGTGTTCGGCTGAAGATAGCAGCCTCTCGTTCTGGCGCGTCACGCAGCCCTTGAGTCATCTTGGTTTCAATCCACCCCGGGGCGACTGCATTAACGCGAATGCCATCAACGGCCCACTTGCCTGCCAGTGATTTGGTCAACTGAGCCACACCACCTTTCGATGCTGAATAAGCAGGCACCAATGGCCCCCCAAATGTGCTAAGCATCGACGCCATGTTCACGATAGAGCCGCTTGATTTTTCCAAAAGTGATCTTGCGGCAAGACAGCACCGCATCGTTCCGGTCAAATTCACATCAATAACCTTCTGAAACACGTCGATGTCATATTCCTTTTCGCGCACCAGGATCCCAGCACAATTCACTAGTCCAGAAAGATTGTGTAGCTTTTTGAACACCCCCTCAACAGAAGCACTGTCTGTGACGTCCATCAGGCAAGTCTCGATTTCGGGTGCGCCTTCGTATTGATCAATTTCTTCTTGCGATACTGTTGCAGCAATAACTTGGTAACCTGCGATATTCAGAACATCGGCCACACCGGCACCAATACCGCTGGTACCGCCAGTTACAAGGACAGTCTGTGTCATAGGTTCTTCCCTTTCTCGAAAGCGGTGACAAATGTCTCGGAACGAACTTTGAGCTCAGACATATCATATGACGGTTTGAATAGCGCAGATCCCAACCCAAAACTGTCTGCGCCAGCCTTGCGGTAATCATTCATTGTTTCTGGTGTGATACCACCGACAACAGCGAGAAGTGCGTCTTTAGGTAGGACAGCGCGCATGGCTGAAATTACCTTTGGCGAGACCAGTTCCGCCGGGAATATCTTCAGGACCGCTGCCCCCAAGTCTAACGCGGCAAATGCTTCCGTCGGAGTAAGAACACCGGGGCACCATTTCATATCCAAAGCACTTGCCTGCGCAGCAACGTTAGAGTTCATATTGGGCGCTACGATGATCTGCCCACCTGCACCATGCACAGCAACCACTTCATTCTCTGTCAAAACAGTACCTGCACCAACAACAACGCTATCGCCAAACTTCGATGCGATCCGTTCAATTGATGTTAGCGGATTGGGCGAGTTCATTGGCACTTCGATGATGCGAAAGCCTGCGCCCACCAAAATCCCAGCCACATCAAGCGCGCGTGAAGGTTCCAGTCCGCGCAAAATCGCGATTAACGGGTTTGCCACAAATGCCCTGTCAAACAATGTCATGATATCAATCCTGCCGCTTGTGCGACCATAAAATGTCCTCTGGCGACAATGTCGTCAGGTGCGCGGTTGGTTTTCAAGCCTGCAATACTGAGCGCGATTTCGTATCGGTCCGCTAAATCGTCGCGTCCAATAATTGTGACTGGCCCCTTAATCTGAGCCACATCAGCGCCTTTGACTTCGGCACCGATCAACAGACCAGAAAGGTAGTCTTTAACCATTGTCCCAGTGATTTTACCAAACAGCGGCAGAGACCGTACACCGAACAAATCGTGTAAAAAATTACTTCCCTCTGCCAGTCCTACCGCGCACCCTTTGCGAAATGCGTCCTCTTTGAATGGCGCGTATTCCATTAAAGTAGCTAAAATTGTGTGCTTGCTCAGGGCTGCGAAAACCTCCCCTGTCATGTAAGTTGAATAGTCTACGATCTGATCACAACTTACAGTGATCCACTTGCTATGCGTACCCGGCATCACAAAAATACCATTCGACATACCTAGGCCGGATGCTCCAATGATCTGTGTTTCTTCACCGCGCATGACGTCTGGCACTCCATTATGATCAGCGGTCATTCCAGTGACAAATGTGATAGTTGTCCCATCTGAGGTCTTATGGGTGACAAGCGCATCAGCCAGTTGCTGAACCCCCGATGGTACTGAAACATAAGGTGTCTCGACCCATCCATTTCGACTTGTGATCATTCCAGATGCAATAATGGGCAAATCAATGGCTTGTTGCCAAGGTCCTACCAAATCATTGAATGACCTTTCAAAATCGCCATCTTTGATCTGCATTATACCCAAAGGTTTGGATATATGATCCAAGACCTCCCCGCCCGCACCAATAAGAAAGGCGCGGAGCGAAGATGTGCCCCAGTCAATTCCAATAAGAGCCGGTTTAGATACGGCCAAATTCATTCAAAAGATCCTC
>DLZA01000032.1:2345-4752 GCA_003447515.1 Paracoccaceae bacterium | reverse complement strand
ACTGGGAATTGCGCAGCTGCACCACCGATCAAAACAGTTGCAAGAAACGCTCCGATCTGGGCTGCAGTCAGTCCGATTTCATTTCCATAAATAGGTGAGACCATACGAAAAGACGCGAGTGTCATCCCCGCGACCACAACCCCGGCTGCACCCAGTGGTGATGTGATGGCAGTTTTAATGGGATGCAGGCGCGGTGCGTCTGGGATTTCAGGCTCGCGTGATTGAGTTAGGGTTAGTGGAAGTAAACATGCACAACACAGAACGGCTAGCAGGTTGTAAGATACGTAGGACGCCGGATCTAGAAAACCTATCATTAACTGTGCTACCGCGGACGCGCCAATGTCTACGGCACGATAAACACCCATCACACGGCCTCGCGTCTCATTTGTCAGCTTGGCCTGCAACCAAGCCTCGGCTACGGTGTAGCATCCAGCAATGCACAACCCCGTCATGATCCTCATAATGGCCCAAGCAAAAGGGTCCACAATCATTGGATGCGCGATAGCACCAATTGCTCCAAAAGCTGCAAAGACCGCAAAAGCGCGGGAATGCCCTATACTACCCATCAGACGTGGGGACCACCAACAGCCAGCAAAGAATCCCAAAAAATGTGCAGACCCTAGCATCCCAATTTGTGTTTGGGAAAAGCCGCGTTGGATCCCGGAAAGCGCATCAAGCGGAGCTATTGCCCCACTGGACAATTGCAAAAGCGAGATCGACAACAGCAAAGCAGCAAAAGAAATTACTAGACGCATAATGCACTTTTAAACCAGTTTTTTCCACATCATATGTCTTCAGTGCCCAGCACCTGTGCACTCTTTCGACAAAGGTGTGACGTTTTTTGACAGTTATCTAAAAATTCTGAGGTTGTAGTGCACGAGCCATATGATCGAGAACAGCATTAACAAATTTTGCTTGGCGTCCATCGGAAAAAAATGATCTAGTCACGTCTACAAATTCTGAAATTACAACCTTTGGCGGTGTTTTTGCCATGATCAATTCTGCCCCTGCTGCGCGAAACAGGGCACGAATGGTTGGGTCGATGCGATCAATTCGCCATTTTTCAACCAGTGCTGCATCGGTTACCTGGTCAATTTTAGCCTGATTTCGCACTGCAGTGGAAAGCAATTCTTCAAATAATGCGGTTTTGCCTTCTAGCCATTCCAACCCATCCTCTTCTACGCCAAAACGGTGATCAAAAAATTGATCACGCACAGCGTCAGCGTCTATGTCTGATGCTTCCATCTGGAACAAGGCTTGCACCGCGTAAAAACGCGTTGCAGATTTTTTTTGTTTGTTGTCAACAGGTTTCATTCTGTGGTCGTGTCCTTTGAATTCCCTGCCATAAAAATGTGTTCAGACGCTGGTTTAAAACCAATTCCTTTTGTTTTCTTTAAAAAACGATGCGTCAGTGCAATTAAATGCAGTGCTGCCTCGGCCGCACGGCCACCTTTGTTTTGTCCGTATTTATCTGCGCGCACTTCGGCTTGAGTATTGTTCTCTACTGTCAAAATGCCATTGCCGATGCAGTTGCCTTCCAGTCCTAGTAGTTGCAGCGCACGGCTACTGTCGTTGCATACTGTTTCATAGTGGGTTGTCTCGCCACGGATGATACAGCCAAGGGCAACGAATCCGTCAAACCGATTGGACTGTCCTGCAATTCTCACTGCTGTGGGTATTTCTAGGGCTCCAGGAACCTCGACTATTTCATATGTTGCGCCGCTCGCTGTGATTGCCGTCTGCGCACCCGCCACCAGATTATCAGAGATGTCTTTATAGTAGGGTGATACTACAATTGCGAGGTGGGGTTTTTCATCTGTAAAAACGGGGGGTGTTAGCAAGTGATGAGTTTCAGAACTAACCATTTTTTAGCCTTTTGAAATAGGGTGTGTACCGACAATATTTAGATCATAGGCATCAAGCCCAATGATCTGAGGTACAGGATTGTCTGTCACCAAAATAAAATCACGAATGCCAAGTGAAGACATGATTTGTGACCCCAGCCCCGTATAGCGCAAACGTCTTGGTGTTTCGCTATCATCTATTTGCAGTTTGGCATCTAAATCGCGGAACAAGATGACAACACCGCGCTCAGCCTCAGAAATACGTTGCATCGCTTGTGAAAGCTTGCCGGTGGTGCCTAGGCCCAGAGCGTCTTCTGCTACGTTTAGAGCGTGGGTTCGCACCAAAATTGGTTCAGGTGTTGTGATGTCGCCTTTGATCAGCACTACATGCTCGGTGTCATTGGTCTTATCTGCAAATACCCGCATGTCCCAATCCCCACCAAAAGCAGATGTAACCATCTGCGTCTTAGTTTGGGTTACAAGATTATCGTATCGCAACCGGTAGGCTATCAGATCAGAGATCGTACCAATCTTTAAGTCATGCTTTTGCGCAAAAGCGACCA
>DLZA01000032.1:0-2150 GCA_003447515.1 Paracoccaceae bacterium | reverse complement strand
ATCCCCACCAAAAGCAGATGTAACAGTCTGCGTCTTAGTTTGGGTTACAAGATTATCGTACCGCAACCGGTAGGCTATCAGATCAGAGATCGTACCAATCCTTAAGCCATGCTTTTGCGCAAAAGCGACCAAGTCCGGCAGGCGGGCCATCGACCCATCGTTGTTCATAATCTCGCAGATAACCCCTGACGGGTTCAGCCCTGCCAAACGGGATATGTCTACCGCCGCCTCCGTATGACCAGCTCTCACCAGCACGCCACCATCCCGTGCGCGTAGTGGAAAAACATGCCCAGGGGTCGCTATGTCTTGCGCTCCCGTATTCGGGTCTATCGCTACTTCGATCGTTTTAGCGCGGTCATGGGCGGATATACCCGTCGTCACACCTTCTCGCGCTTCAATGGATACAGTAAAAGCAGTTTCATGGCGTGACGAATTTCTGGTGGCCATCATTGGCAATCCTAGTACATCAAGCCGCTTATTTTCCAGTGTTAAACAAATCAAACCGCGTCCATGCGTTGCCATGAAATTTATTGCTGCAGCATCGGCCATTTGCGCAGGGATCACCAAATCGCCTTCGTTTTCTCGTTCCTCATGATCGACAAGGATAAACATGCGGCCTGCTTTTGCGTCCGCAATAATATCTTCAACCGGCACGATGGGGTTTTGGTTTTTGTCGACCATCAGGGTGTCATCTCTGCCAACCGGGCTACGTAGCGAGCGAGTGTGTCAATTTCCAAGTTCACTTGATCCCCTATTTGAACATCCCGCCAAGTGGTATTTTTCTTGGTGTGGGGAATGAAATTAATATCAAAATCGGTATTGCTCATACCGTTTACTGTCAGAGAGGTGCCATTTAGCGCAACTGAGCCTTTCGATGCGATGAATTTCGCCAATTCTGCAGGTGCGCGAAAGATCACTCGTGTGCTATCGCCTTCATACTCGATCTTGATTACCTCGGCCAGGCCGTCTACGTGACCGGAAACTATATGGCCGCCCAGCTCATCACCAACCTTCAACGCACGCTCTAAGTTCAGTGGCCTACCTACATCCCACGATGTGAGATTGGTTTTTGATACAGTTTCCGCAGAAATCTGGACGTCAAACCAGTTCTTTTTATCTTCTACGCCTGTGTCTATCACGGTCAAACACACTCCCTCGCAGGCAATAGATGCACCAAGATCGATAGTTTTAAGGTCATAAATGGTCCCGATCCGTGCTCGCAGATCGCCACGCTGTTCCAGTTCAATTACAGTGCCAATATCTGTGATGATACCCGTAAACATCATTTCACCCCTCTTTTGTACCCTGCACGTAGCCTTTGTGTACAAATTCGGCAAGGGCGTCATCTGGATCTATCATTGCGATGCGTACGTTCCTGCGTGAAATATAGAGTTACGAGTTGAGACGAAACGCAAAGGTATTTCGCTGGAGAGCTGAGTCCTTGGCTTTTTAAAGTGCGGGGGCATTTCGCAAGTTGTTCTAATTTTTGTTATAAGGTTTCTCGTTTCCAATGGGAAACCACGTCATTACCAATGGCGGTAACCTGTACGCGTTTAAAACGGGGTGCGGTTTTGAGCTCGCTTAATCCCATTGCGGCGAGGTTAGGTATTCCCTCTGATCCGATTGTCAGACCTGCGGAATAAAGTACGATCTGATCTACATGGTTAGCGGCTAAAAAAGATGCTGCGACCTGTCCGCCGCCTTCCACCATGAGCCGGGTGATACCTCTATCTGCTAGCTTGCGCAAAACATCCGTTATATCCAACTGATTGTTTTCGTTTAATTTACAAGTAATTCCCTCCACCGCACCTCCAAGTATGCCACTAACATCGGCGCACCCATCTACATGACAGAGCCAAAGAGGCCAGCTGTCGACAGACTGGATAAGTCGCGCATTTTTTGAAATCTGCAGATTGGTGTCGAGTACTACGCGAACAGGTGACCTATGCCTTAGCCCCATATCGCGCACGGTCAGTTCTGGATTATCTGCTGCTACGGTGTTGCGCCCAACCAATATTGCGTCGTGCTGCGCACGCATCATGTGGACTGACCGTCGTGCTTCATGTCCTGTGATCCATCGGCTGTCACCTGTTTGGGTTGCAATGCGGCCGTCCAAACTGCTGGCAAGTTTGAGTGTAACCAGGGGTCGC
>DLZA01000040.1:11136-11945 GCA_003447515.1 Paracoccaceae bacterium | reverse complement strand
GGCCCATTCGGTCTGGTGGCTAGCCAGGGCGTCACGGAAGCACAGCGCTTGACGGATCTTTGTATCGACCACGGTGTTAATCTTTTCGATACCGCCAATATGTATTCCACAGGCCTGTCAGAGGAAATAGTCGGTGAGGTTCTAGGTCACAAATCAGATGATATCCTGTTGACATCCAAGGCCCGAATGCGAATTGGTGATGGACCAAATGATGAAGGGGTATCACGCTGGCATTTGATAAGGGAATGTGAGCGATCGCTCAAACGGTTGCGGCGCAATCACATTGATATTTATTATATGCATGAATGGGATGGTAGTACCGCGGTTGAGGAGAAGATGGCGGCATTGGATACGCTTGTTCAACAGGGTAAGGTGCGCTACATCGGTTGCTCAAATTATTCGGCTTGGCATATCATGAAATCGCAGATGATAGCGCAAACTGCAGGCGGTGTGAAGTTTGCAACACAGCAAATTCATTATACTTTGGAGGCGCGGGAGGCAGAATATGAACTCCTGCCTTTGGCCGTTGATCAAAACCTTGGAGTACAGGTTTGGAGCCCTCTGGCTGCTGGTCTTTTGACCGGCAAACACAAGCGAGGCGGCGCAGTGCCAGAAGGTAGCCGTCAAGCTGCAGGGTGGAATGAGCCCCCCATCCGCGACACGAGTCGCCTGTGGAGAATTGTTGATTGCCTCGTGGAAATTGCAGAAGCACGCGGCGCAACGCCAGCGCAAGTTGCGCTGGCCTGGCTACTGACTCGTCCCGCCATTAGCTCACTTGTTGTTGGCGGACGCACCGAGTCTCAATTCAC
>DLZA01000040.1:9512-10756 GCA_003447515.1 Paracoccaceae bacterium | reverse complement strand
GATGTCAGCAGATTGCCCCTGATTTATCCTTATTGGCATCAGCATAATTTTGCTCTGCCAAGGTTTGGCGTCGCCGACAAGGCGTTACACGACAGCTATCCTGACCGGCATTATGGCGGGGAAGATCCGCTTATCTAATTCATGTTGCAGAAGGAGCCCACCAGTTAGAGCGCTTCAGACATTCTGTCTCGCAATCGCATAAACGATGAATTTCATCGCTAGCATACCCGGATCATCAAGGCCAATGCTTTTCTCGCCAAACATGCGCGCACGCCCCATGGTCGCTGGCTTATCCCGAAATTCGGTCAGCGCCTCATCAGCCGCCAAAACGGCTGCTGTCCGGATATCTTCGAGATCAGTGAGCCCCGAAGTGCGTTTATAAATAGCATCAAGGCTATCAAGAACCGTCTTACCGCCAAATTCAGCCTTACCTCGAGATTGAATTTGGTCACGCGCCGCCATCACCAAAGCAGCGAGTTCCGATGGCTCTATGGCCGTCTGGCCCCTTATCTGTTTGGCAATGGCCATCATCCCAAGAGCCATCAGGGTACCGAAAGAAGATCCAGATGATTTGGTGAATGCCTGAGAGCATTTCAGCATGGCAAGACCAAGATCATCGGGCAGATCATCCATTACAGCGCTAATTTCTGCCACGCCGCGGGTCATAGTGATCCCCAGATCCCCATCCCCCAATTTGCCATCTACGGTATTCAGCGTGTCAAAATGTGTTGGCATTTCTTCTTGCAGGCGTCGAACCGCCCGAAGCAAGTCAGACCGATCAAGTCCCATCAAACTCTCCAGAAAGCACAATCGCAAGGTGCCGCCAGTAAGGTCTCAAGCTCTTCATCCAACTTACATAATGTAAAGGATACCCCCGCCATTTCCATAGACGTGGCATAACGGCCAACCAACGGCATGACGATTTTGGAACCAGTAAGCTCCAGCTCTGCCTTAACTTTATTATATAGGATGTAAAGCTCCTCAGGTGGGGTAGCACCAAGGCTGTTCACCATTATCGAAACACGATCGCCGCTTGCTAGCGGTATATCGGCCAGCAAACGCTCCATCATCTCAGTAGCGATTTCATCGGCGGTACGCAGTTTGCCACGCCATATACCAGGCTCACCATGGATACCCATTCCCATCTCAATCTCATCATCGGCGATCTCAAAAGTAGGCTTACCAGCCTGCGGCACTGTACATGAGCTTAGCGCTACACCAATGGAGCGACAAGAATCGGCAGC
>DLZA01000040.1:0-9088 GCA_003447515.1 Paracoccaceae bacterium | reverse complement strand
CGTTTCTGATGTTCTTCTGGCGGAGCGGAGGCGATATCATCTGTTAGCAGCACTGTTGTACATGTGATGTCATCGAATTCTACCAGATCACCGGCCATATCGAAATTCAGGATGTCTCCCCCGTAATTTCCATACAGGCGCAGCACCCCCTTACCTTGGTCAGCCGCGCGAATGGCATCAGCCATCTGTTCAGCCGACGGTGAGGCAAAAACATCCCCAATCGCACAGGCGTCAAGCAGGCCTTCACCGACATAACCGGTAAACACCGGCAAATGGCCAGATCCGCCACCAGTCACGATCCCGACCTTGCCCGCTGATCCACTCTTTGCTCTCGCAACGACTTTGCCACTGTCACCATGGAACCGATAATATTCAGGATGCGCGGCCACCAGTCCGGCCAACATTTCGTCAACATAATCTGCCGTAGAATTTAGGATCTTTTTCATCTCACACCTCCTCTTTGAGACCTAGGTTAGTAGCCAGATTTGGCTTTGCCAAATCGGCTCCAATCGGCCGTGTTGACGACCATTACAAAAATCAGCAGGGCACCCCAGATCAACTCACGTGCGAAGTTGGACACCTGCAACATATTCAGTCCACTTGACAGGAACTGCATGGACAGCACCGCGAGTACAACGCCCATTACACGCCCATAGCCGCCGTAGGGGTTTACCCCACCAAGTACAGCAATCAGAACTGCCAAGAGCAGATAGCTGGATCCATAATCGGCCTTAGCAGAATTGGCACGGCTCATAATCACCATGCCAGCAATAGACGACAGAACACCAGAAATAACGTAAACGCGGATTAGCAGTTTGTTGATGTCGATTGCTGCAAATAATGCCGCCAGAGGGTTGGCCCCATACATCGTAGCTTGCAAACCGAAACTTGTCTTTGTTAGGATCACATGCAGCGCGGCCGCAAGAAGCACAAAAATAATCAGCGGAACAGGTACCAACAGGACCTGAGCATTACCTATCCAAGCCACCACATCGGGAAAGCCCATCACCGCGCTACCCCCAGTCATGGCCACGGCTATGCCGGTAAAAACCAACCCGGAGCCAAGGGTTGCCAAAATAGGAGGCAGACCCAAGCGTGCCACGAGGATACCGTTGAACAGCCCAGACAGAGCGCCAACCAAGACAGCGCTAGCGAAAGCAGCAAAAAGCCAGAGTAATGCGACCATCCCTGTCGCATCGGCACCAGCAAAATTCACCAAAATCAATGCCGAGATTACTGCAGTGAGATTGGCAACACCAACCACTGATAGATCAATGCCCCCCGTCATCATGGTGATCGTCATTGCGAGCGCCAAAATAGCAAATTCAGGAAATTGAAAAGCCATGGACACAATATTCTGTGATGAAAGGAACCGATCCGGAGACAAAGCTGACATGGTAATAAACACCACAATTGCAATTATGGCAAGCCGGAATTCCGGCGTAGAGGCATTTTGTTTTGTTAGTAAGTGCAAAGTCATCTAATGCTCTCTCCTATGCCGATTTCGCCGCAGCGCGCTTGGCCTGCCATGCAGGAAGGCCAGTTCCAAGAAGGATCAAAAGGCCAATTGTCACGAACTGCCACGTTGATGGAATACCAACTACAATCAGGCTGTTTTCGACAAGTACAATCAGCGATACACCAAGTAGCGTTCCCGTCAGCGTGCCATAGCCACCGATCAATCTAGCACCACCAAGAACTACTGCTGCAATCACTGACAGTTCAAGACCTACCAACGAAAACGGATCCGCCATCCGTCCCATTGCCCCATGGATAATGCCAGCAAGGCCGGCCAATGCTCCTACATAGCAATATACAAAGAACTGTGCTCCACGCACATTGATACCTATGCGGCGCGCGCTTTCGAGCGAACCGCCAATTGCAAAGATAGACCTGCCCAGCATTGTCTTGTGAAGAATGAAAAGGGTCAGAAGCACAACAATTACAAGTGCTGCAACTGCCCAAGGAATCGCGTAAAAGCTACCAGCTTCAGTCGTGCCACGAGTAATCATCATACGTGAAAATCCGCGCATTTCCGGGGGCAACGCAGAAATTCTCTGAGACCCTATGAATGTCAAAAGGAAGCCGCGAAAAACTGACAGTGTACCGAGCGTAACAATCAATGTCGGCAGGCGGCAGATCACCACGAAAAACCCATTGATCGCACCAAGAATTGCACCAATCCCAATAGAGATCGCGAAGATGCAATACCACGGCATATCTGGCATCACCCCCAATGTCAGCACTGTGGTCGAATACATCGCAAATACCGCAATAGCGGTAAAGCTCACATCAATTCCACCAGAAATTAGCACCATCATCGCGGCAACTGCCAAAATACCGATAACAACAGAGGCGCGTAAAAGATCAGTTAACGTGGTAACGGATAAAAAAAGCGGATCAGAAAAAGTAGCCAAAAGGCAAAACGCAACTATCACCACAGCAACCAATGTTTCGTTTTTTGTCGCAAGGCTCTTCCAAAAGAATATTTTCATGATGCCAACTTAGCCGCCAGTTCAATCTCGTTAGTCTCTTCAGCCATGACTATGCTGTCAATCCGGCCATCCTTCATCATCAATATTCGCCCACATGTGGCCAGCAATTCAGGTAAATCATCAGAAATAACTACAATCCCGATTCCCGATTCTGCGAGTTCGCGGATGATCGCATGAATATCAGCCTTAGATCCGACGTCAACACCAACACTGGGGCCATTCAACACCAAAACTCTTGGTGCCTGAGATAACCACCTTGCAAGAGCAACTCGCTGCTGATTGCCGCCAGATAGAGACTTGACCTCAGCCTCAAAATCAGGAGCTTTTATTCGAAGTTTTTCAATCCATCCTCGTGCCTCGTTCACAAGGGAGGCTAAATCGAGAAATCCGCCTGACCGATGATGATCAAACCGGCCAACCGATACGTTTCGAATTATCGACTGTGTCAGGAACAATCCTTCGGTCAGGCGATCTTCCGGCACATAGCCGATACCAGCCTGCGTGGCTGCAATGGGATTACCAAGGGCGACGTTTTTTCCGGAAAGGGCAATGCTGCCCCTGTCAGGTGCAACCAATCCGAACAAGGCTTTGGCCAACGCTGTCCGGCCACTACCTAAAACGCCAGAAATGCCAAGCACCTCTCCTTCTTTTAGCTCAAAATCTATGTCCTCAAAGGCTCCCAATTTGCCAAGTTGGTCGACAACAAGCAAATTTTTAGCCTGATCAATGTTGAGTGGTGGCTTAGCTTCAGAAATATTGCGCCCAGTCATATGTCGGGTCAATGAAGCGGCGTCAAAGTCGCACGCCGGACCGTCTGCTACATTCGTGCCATTGCGAAGCACAAATACCTCCTCACACACCTCAAGCACTTCTGCAAGTTTGTGGCTCACAAAAACAACTGCGATGCCGCTATCCTTCAGCTTGCGGATAATACGGAGAAGAGCCTGTACCTCGCGCCCCGTCAGCGCAGTTGTTGGCTCATCCATTATGATTAGCCGTGCATTCGACGCAAGACCTCGACAGATAGCAACCAGTTGCTTGTGCGCAACGGGTATGGTCTCGACCCTAGCGTCGAGATCAATCTCAACGCCAATACGATCCAGCGCCTCCTGCGCAATCCTGCGAGTTGCGGACCGATCAAAAAGGCGTTTCTTCTCAGAAAGATGCGTGGCAAAGGCGATATTCTCTGCCACCGTAAGATTACTAAAGAGAGAGAAATCCTGGAAAATGACAGAAATACCGACAGCTGCCGCCTGACGGGGATTAAGGTGATTATATGATTTGCCATCGATGAAAATCTGTCCAGATGTGGGCTGTTCTACCCCAACAAGAATTTTTATCAATGTAGATTTGCCAGACCCGTTTTCTCCAGCTAGGCAAATTGCTTCGCCGGACTTTACCCGGAAATCAACATCTTCCAAAGCAGTCACGCCGCCATATTGTTTTCCAATGCCCTTCATTTCGATGAAGGTGTCATCATCATGTTTGGACATAGTTCAGTTTCCAAGAAACACAAAATTAGGGGCGGCAGCCAATCCTGCCGCCCCTCGGGTTTTATTCACCCTTAAAAGGGGTAGTCAGCCATGTTATCGGCGTTCACATTAACCCATGCCTGGCCATAAATAACTTTGCCATCGAGCTTGATCGACTCATAACCCGGTAGTCCAAGGTCCATGCCGTCAGTTACAGTTTGTCCATTCATCACCATAGTGGCAAGCTTATTCATCGCATATCCAGCGACAGACGGATCCCAGAAGCCAATACCATCAACGGCGCCAATTTCCAAATACTGGCCTGCAATTGAGGGCAGCGATGTTCCGAAGACGCAGGTTTTACTTTCCATGCCCCGCTCTTCAATGGCAAGACCGATGCCAGCAACGTCCGTCGAAGCTGATCCCTGCATGCCTTTTATGTTTGGATATGCACGCAAAACTTCCTGAGCTTTGGCGTAGGCTTTTTCGGCATCATCGAAGGTCTCGTTCTTGTCACCTACCAGTGTCATGTTTGGATAGTTTGCCTTCTGATGAGCGATGCCACCATCAACCCACTGGTTATGGGTCTGCGAGGTCAATGATCCGACAAAGACAGCATATTCGCCTTCACCGCCCATGCACTGAGCCATTTGTTCCATTAGGTTGGCGCCAAAATCCTCATTCTTGAAGGCTTCAAGATCATAATGAATATTCTGCTGACTTGCAGCCTCATGAGTAATCACGGCGATACCCTTGCCCATTGCGCGCTTCAATACGGGTTCTAGCGCTTCGGGAGACATTGGAACAACGGCAAGTGCATTCACCCCCTGAGCGATCATATCTTCAATTAGAGCGGCCTGCTGTTGCGGGTCTGCTTGAGCTGGGCCAACTTGGAAGGCGTTGACATTATTATCAGCAGCATACTGATTTACGCCCTCTTCCATGCGGTTGAACCACTGGATGCCCGCGATTTTTACGACTGTAGCAATCGAAGTATCGGCAGCCTGGGTAAACGAGCTGCCCAGCATAAGTGCCGAACCAACCAGCGCTACACCGCCAAAATATTTAATTTGTTTTTTCATAGTTTCCTCCTTCAACTAAGCTTTTAGAGCATAGCTCGCGACGGCGATCCATGTCCATACCTTCCTATTATTGCGCTCATTTCCATATTGGACGAAGCACATATCTCCATTGTTTTCAATGCATTATTAAACTTTATTCGTCCATATGGGATAGCTCCAAACTGAAACATTCAACACATGTGCATTGACACAACAAATGTTATTATATAAACGTTATCACAGTGGTCAAGAGAAATTATTAAATGCAGGTGCAATGAAACAGGATTCAAATCTTGTCAAAAACCATAGTCACGACAGCATGGCACAGGTGGCATGGCTGTATCATGTCGGCAATCTGAGCCAGCAAGAAATAAGCGATAAACTTGGTATCTCACGGTTCAAGATCGTACGACTGCTGGCCGACGCTAAGCAGCTTGGTGTTGTCCGCATAGCTATCGAGCATAACACTACAATCACGCTTGAACTGGCCGACCGATTGACTGAACGGTTTGGGTTGACGGAAGCTCAGGTGGCACCGGCACCAGAGAACGACGGTGATGCAGAGGCACGGCGGGCTGTGGGAATCGCTGCAGCGGCATTTCTGGCAAGGATTGTAGCAACAAACCAGCCAATTACAGTTGGGCTTGGCTGGGGCCGAACACTCGGCCACATGGCAGACAACCTTGTAGGCGTATCAAATCCTGATGTTACATTTGTTTCCCTTATGGGTTTACTAAATCGAGCAGATCCAACGCAGCCGGTCGATGTATGTGTTCGCCTGGCAGCCTTAACGTCGGGTAAAGCGAATCTTCTGCCTGCCCCCTTTGTTGTCGATGACAAGGCATCCTGTGACGTCATTCTACAACAGCGTCTTGTCAAGGAAACGTTAGAAAAGGCCCGCAGAGCTGATTATGCTATCACCAGCATTGGTGAATGCAGTGAGGGTGCCGTTCTATTCGAAAGTGGCCTGTTCACTACTGATCAAATTGATCAGTTGCGCGACAAAAATGTTGTGGCTGATTGTTGCGGTGTTTTTTTCACGGCTGACGGGCGAGTTGCCGACATTCCCCTAAATGGATGCACCCCTTGCGCCAAACCCAATGAAATGCCGAACACAGACATGACCCTTCTTGCAGGCGGCATGAGCAAGAGCGTTGGCACATTGGCGGTGCTGCGGGCGAATTTCATAAACAGGTTGTTCGTGGACGAAAATCTCGCCCGCAAGCTTCTAGAAGACAACTAAGGAGGAAGTAGGATTCAAGGTTTCGGTGTACATACAAGCATGTGGACAATGTCTTGGGACAAGGACGGCTGCGAATATGCAGTAGCCAAGGCAAAGGCCTATGACATGGATTTTCTGGAAATCGCATTGCTCGACCCCCCATCCGTTGATGCACAGCATAGCCGCAGGACGCTTGAGGAATCCGAGATGAGAGCGGTTTGTTCTTTGGGCCTTCCTGAGGCTGTATGGGCGTCAAGGGATCCGGATGGCGCTGTTGCATTTTTGAAACTGGCTTTAGAGAAGACAGCTGCAATTGGCGCAGAAGCCCTGTCTGGGGTTGTTTATGGCGGCATCGGTGAGCGTAGTGGCATGCCACCTACAGATGCTGAACTCGACAATGTCACCCGCGCACTGGCAGCTGCGGCAGCTCATGCTAAATCGCTGGGTCTACTCTTCGGCATAGAGCCCGTTAATAGGTATGAGACTCATCTGCTCAACACAGGTTGGCAGGCGAGAGATATGATTGAGCGCATTGACGCTGACAATATGTTTATCCATCTCGACACCTACCACATGAATATTGAAGAAAAAGGAGCAGCGCAGGCGGTTCTCGATGCGGGCGAGCATCTTCGTTATATCCATCTGTCAGAGTCGGACCGTGGAACCCCTGGTTCAGGCACTGTCGACTGGGACGAGATTTTTGTTGCCCTACGTGCCATCGATTTTCGTGGCGGCTTGGCAATGGAAAGCTTTGTAAACATGCCTCCAGAGATAGCATTCGGGCTTTCGATCTGGCGTCCAGTTGCCAGCAGCGAAGCAGAAGTCATGGGAAAAGGTCTACCTTTCCTGCGTAACAAAGCAGAACAATACGGCTTGATCTAAGCGACAGGAGCCCGAAACGGTTGAGACATATGGAAACACAGACAAACTCCCAGCTTGCGGCACATTATGGGATGATGCGGCGCATACGTACGTTCGAAGAGCGTGTGGGAGAGCTGTTCGTCAGAGGACAATCAGCTGGCTCGATGCTGCATCTTTCGATCGGCGAAGAAGCGGCAGCAGTGGGTGTTGGCTCTGCCATGCGAGACGGGGATACGTTTACCACTCATCACCGTGGTCACGGCGTGTTTCTGGCGCGGGGGGCAGACCCGCGCTTGATGATGGCTGAAATTGCCGGCAAGGAAACTGGCTACTGCTCGGGCAAGGGTGGCTCGATGCACATCGCCGACATGAAACTGGGACATCTTGGCGCAAATGCCATTGTTGGCGGCGGCATCCCGTCCGTTGTGGGCGCAGGCCTCGCAGCACGTCACAAAAAGTCGGATGCTGTCTCAGTGGCCTTTTTTGGCGATGGTGCCACTGGACAGGGTGTTCTCTATGAGAGCATGAACATGACCGCTCTATGGCAGCTTCCGGTTTTGTTTGTCTGTATAAACAATCAATATGGCATGGGTACGCGCATCGATAATGCTACCGCCGCTCCTAACATTCACAAAAGAGCTGACCCTTTCGGTCTTAAAGGTGCCAGTGTAGATGGCACTGATGTCGAAGCCGTAGCAGAAATTGCTGGCGAAATGATCTCTGATGCCAGGGCTGGCAAACCAGGCCTTCTAGTTGTGGATTGTTATCGATTCTATGGCCATGCACGCATGGACAAGTCGCCCTATCGCGATGACGCTGAAGAAACAAAAGGACGTCTTCGTGACCCTGTCCTAAAGGCCCGACAAACATTAATTTCACGTGGTGAAATGGCTGACACTTCACTCGATGAAATGGATCAGCACATTGCGGCGGAGATGGATGCCACGATCGATTTTGCCGCAGATGCCCGCGAGCCACAACTCGACAGCATTTTTGACGATGTGTATGACCCCTCGACACCACCTCCCGAGTCTGTTCGGGATCGCCTAGCCCGCATCCTTGGGCAAACCCGATGAATATGAGGTAAGTGATGGGCATCACAACATATCGCGACGCACTTCGCCAAGCTCTGTCAGATAGCATGTCAGTAGACCCAAATGTCGTTCTCATCGGTGAGGAGGTCGGCAGATATGGCGGAGCATATGGGGTAACCAAAGGCCTGATCGACGAGTTTGGATCCAAACGCGTCATTGATACACCAATTTCCGAACCCTCGATTGTCGGAACAGCCGTTGGTGCAGCCATGTCGGGGCTGCGTCCAGTGGCAGAGCTTATGTATGTCGATTTTATCGGCATGACAATGGACCAATTGGCTAATCAAGCAGCGAAAATCCGATATATGTTTGGAGGCCAGATTGGCGTTCCGATGATCCTAAGGACACAAGGTGGCACAGGGCGTTCAGCTGGCGCCCAGCACAGCCAGAGTTTGGAGGCATATGTCATGCACACACCGGGCCTCCGCCTTGTAATGCCAGCTACTGTCTCGGACGCCTATCACTTACTGCGGCAATCACTGACACAGCCAGACCCTGTCGTTTTTATCGAACATAAGGCACTTTACGCAACTTCAGGTGAGCTGGATGATCAGACACCTGTCGCACCTTGGGGTAAAGCGCATGTGCCACGTCAAGGGAATGATTTAGTCATTGTTACCTATTCACGCCAACTCCATTACGCAATTTCGGCGGCTGAAACCCTGGCAAAAGATGGGATTGAGGCCACAATAATCGATCTACGGACTCTAAATCCGTTGGATATCGACACCATTCGAATGCATGTCCAACGCTGCGGCCACGCCATGGTTGTCAGCGAAGGGGTTATGACGGCAGGTGTTGCGGCCGAATTGGCGGCACGCATTTCAGAGGAGTGTTTTGATTTTCTCGAGAATCCGGTTATCCGGATTGCTGGCGAGGATAT
>DLZA01000117.1 GCA_003447515.1 Paracoccaceae bacterium | reverse complement strand
ATAATACAATTGCCAGCGGGTGTTTTAAAAGTGGTTTGGCCCTGCGCGAACTTGTTTGGGTTATCGCAAGCCAATCGAATGGTAACTGGCGCAGCATCAGCGTCACACTCTAAACGCAATATTAGTCCATGTCCTGAAACCACAGCAACGGCGGGATCATCCGCAGGAAATATTTTATCTAATCGAAACCCCAAAACCTTTTGAAAGTAAGGCATTTCAACGCGGATATCTGCGCAAGGCACAACAATTTCGGCAGTCACGATCTGGGTCGGATCAGTTATTAAGTCGGTCATCAAATCATAAAATCCCATTTTAGCATCGTTCACAAAGTTGGGATGCCGCCTAAAAGAATAATTTACTAAGTTTAAGCATAAACAAAGCAAAAAACAAAAGCCGCGTAATTTCTAGAATATTCTGCACACTATGATGGCATCAAGACCCAATAATCGAGATCCAAAAGCACGTCTGGCAAATAGCGCCCCTCGATGTCCCGCAAATTCATCTTGGCACTGTCACCCGTCGTAGCAACAAGACGCAGGCGCACAGCAGTCACACGAGGCGCATCTACATCAGCTTTATCAAGCACTTCAGACCATGCGCGAATAGTATCGCCTGCAAGACACGGATTCGCGTGCGCGCCAGCGTTGATACCAACAATCATTTGCGCATTCGCAAGACCGTTGAATGATAAAGCCCGCGCCATCGAAATTACATGACCGCCGTAGATTAAACGTTTACCGTCGGGTCGGGCGGAGGTGTCGAAGTGCACTTTAGCTGTATTTTGCCACAAACGGGTCGCGATCATGTGCTCTGCTTCCTCGACTGTGACACCATCAACGTGATTTATTTTCTCACCCACTTCATACTCTGAAGCTCGATGCTGCTCACCAGCTAAGGCAAAATCGTAATTGGTGAAATCAAGCCCATCCGGGATGGTTAGATCTTCAGGCAAAATAACAGCAGCTAAGTCTGGAATAAATGTTTTGTGGGCAGCTGCGTTCATATCTCGTTTTCGCACCATGACCCATCGTTTATAGTCAATGACTACGTCTCCATGTTGGTTGAATCCTTTTGAATGGACCCAAACGACGCCTGATTTCCCATTAGAGTTTTGCTTGAGCCCTATTACCTTAGAGGAAGTGCGCAGCGTGTCCCCTGCATAAATTGGCTTGATGAACTTTCCCTCCGCGTAGCCAAGATTTGCAAGCGCATTCAGTGACACATCCGGAACCGTCTTACCAAAAACTACATGAAAGCCAGCCAAATCATCTAATGGTGCGGTCCGTAGGCCAGAAGCGCGGGCAAATTCATCAGAAGAATAAAGTGCATGGCGAGCGGGGTAAAGCGCGTGATAGAGCGCACGCTCACCACCAGATACCGTACGGGGCACTGCGTGATGAATGGTTTCGCCCAAAGTATAATCCTCAAAGAAGCGCCCAGGATTGGTTTTGACCATTAAACTTTTCCTAACTTCATATTTGCGGAATACTCCACATCTGTTTCTTTCGTAACTGCTTGCGCACAGCGCATCACGCCATTCGCTCCGTCAAAGGCGTACGATGGAGAACCATGTAACGACCAGCCCCTCGAAAGTGCCTCAGTTACGCTGTGGCAGAATTGAGATGTATCGTCACCCGTAATTAAGCGATAAACAATCATCCGTTAGTCACCAAAAACGGGTTATACCCAAGCCAAATATGAATCGAAGCAATTAGCGCATAAACAACTGCTGCAATTACAAACAAGCGAATATCACGAGCCATGGGTCCAGCATTTGGACGTGTCCAATCGGGTACAGCTCGGTTAACCAGAGCCATTTGGATTAGCGCCCAAATCGCCATGCCACCAAAAAGAGTTACTGACGCCAGATCACCCCTTATTATTAGATGAGCAATAGACCAAATTATCACCCCCATTAGCATCGGGTGGCGAAACCAAGCGCGCATCTTACCTTTTGAACTTCCCATACCAAACAGCAGAACAGCAATAAACATTAAAAGGTTATTCAAATAACCCATGCCGGCAATTGGTGAAAAAACGTTAATATCATTCGAGCTACGATAGCCTATCACCATTAACACAATGGAAATCAAAAGTAGTGAGGCAATTATTCCCTTTGCAGGCCGCTGACCCAATGCCGCATCTAATGAAGCACGTGTTGATGGCATCAAGCGTTTGAAATAATGAACGAGGGTCCAGATCAAGAGACCAAAGATCAGAGTTGTCATGAGTCAATCCTTTGCGTTTCCGATACGGCAATCGCTTTTGCTTTTGCCAAAAGAGCACGTGCCGAAACGATGTGCAGGTTTTCGACAATCTGACCGTCAAGAACTGCAATACCCTTTCCAGAGGCCTCTGCTTCCTCAAAGGCAGCCATTTGGCGTTTGGCAAGATCGATTTCCCCCTTTGAGGGACGATAAATATCGTTCGCAACATCAAGCTGATCAGGATGCAACAGAGACTTGCCATCAAAGCCAAGGTTGCGGCCCTGCATACAAGAAATCCGCAGGCCATCTTGATCGCGGAAGGCGTTGTGCACGCCATCGATACACACAAGCCCGTATGCCCGAGCTGCCAAAAGACACATGCCCATTGACGTTTGCAGCGCTTCGCGGTCTTGAGTATGCTTGGCGTATAGATCTTTGATTAGATCATTCGAGCCAAGCACCATACCCTTCATACGCTTAGAGGCGCCAGCAATATCTCTCGCGTTAAGAATCGACATTGGGCTCTCCATCATCGCCCAAATTGCAGTTTGCTGGCATTTGGGGTGGCGATCGAGGATTGACTCCAGGCGCTTCACATCCGTACCAGAATTAACTTTCGGCAGAAGAATGGCCTCAGGGCCTACTTCCATTATTTCAGCTAGATCATCCTTCGCCCATTCTGTTTCAAACCCATTAACACGTACCATTAGGGCACGCGTGCCATAGTTTAGGTCTCGCAAGGCATTTGCGACATAACTGCGCGCTTCGGCTTTCATGTCTACCGCTACGGCATCCTCAAGGTCAAAAATAACCCCGTCAGTGGCTAGACTTTGCGCCTTGTCCAAAGCACGGGTTTTGGATCCGGGAATATATAGAAGCGAGCGGAATGGGCGATTGGTAGGATCCATGATGCAGCCTTGTCACTATTAGATTAGATTACGCAAGTGATCAAACACAGAAGTAGCTAAAGCGCAACGGCATTGGACTGTATCTTTGCTGAAAGCGAGTCAAATTTGAAATTTGCGCTCTGTTTGGTA
>DLZA01000083.1 GCA_003447515.1 Paracoccaceae bacterium | reverse complement strand
GGCAGAAGAGTGGCGGTTCAATAACTTCTTACCCGAAACCCGCCCTGAATCGGCCGAGCTTGAAAAATTTGTTACGGATGTAAACACAGCTCTTGCCGGTAAGATGTCACTAAAGCTTTTTAGCGGTGGCTCTTTAGGGTTGCCCAACACGGATACAATGCGCTTCTTGCCAAAGGGTGCGGTCGAAATGAGCTTAATGTGGGCCAACTACTTGGGGCGCGATGCTCCGGCTCTAAGCTCCGTGGTAGTGCAGGGCGCAATAGGGTCTATAGAAGAGTTCGAAAAGGCAATTCCAACTGTCCGTGAAATCTATCAAGAAGAGTTTGCCGAATGGGATGTAACATCGGTTGGATATGTTGCTATTCCAATGCTTTCAGTGTCAGTATTTTGTCGTGATGAGCCAGTACGTTCAATAGAAGCTCTGAAGACAAAAAAACTTCGGGTTTGGGCTCGTGATCAGGTGGAAGTATTCACCCGTCTAGGTGTTGCGGCACAGATAATCCCACAAGATGAAATGTATGTTGCCATGAAAACTGGCGTGGTAGATTGTGCTCTTTATCCTGCACTTTACGCTCATACAGTATCCTTGCAGGAAGTAGCAAAATATGCGTCTTTCTTATACCCAATGGCATCAGGTCCTTATGTGATTGGTGTTGCAACAGAACGTTGGAAAGAAACAGACGAGGTTACCAAAACAGCCATTACTACAGCTGCTGATGCTTTGTGGGATCGTACCAACCAATATGAGGATGACTTCAAAAATGAATTGAAAGCACGCGAAAAGCTGGTTGAGGGAGGAATCGTCTGGGGCGATGATTTCCCAAAAGCGGACCGCGATATATTTGTTTCCTCAGTAACAGAAACCTGGAAAATGTTGGCGGAGGAAGCGGGCGGGAACGCACCCGCATACCGAGCACGGGTTCTAAAGGCCCTAGGGCGTTAATTAGGCTTTTATGAAATCTCTGCTAAAAAAAATAATATCGCGCGGACTGGAGTATCTGGCCCGCGCGTGCGCTACGCTGGCCGTAATCAGTTTGATGGCAATAGTTGCCGTTATAGTCACCAGCGTTTTTATGCGCAAATTTGCAAATTCACCACTCCACATAACTGAAGAGGTTGTCGGGTTGTTACTGAGTGTTGCATTATTCTTGGGCTTGCCACTGGTCACACTCAGGGGCAAACATGTGAACGTCTCAATGTTGACAAGGGCGACACAAGGCACAGTAAAAATTTCCCTTCAAGTCGCCGGACTTTTGATTGGAGCTAGTTTTTTTATCTGGCTGATCTGGGATGCTATTCCTTGGTTTGATTTTGCATTCAAGCGTAATCTAAAAACAGAAACCACCCGTATTTTACTCTATCCTTGGATGGCATTGATGCCCTTTTCATTAAGCATCACTGGAGCTATTTTTATAGCGCGCCTGTTTGGTGTGGTTAAAAATTCTGAAGACCCAGAAATTGAACATACAACCTATGAGAAAGCTCCCTAATGTCACTTTGGCTGACTTTAATTGGTGGTATTGTCATAATAGCTGGCAGCGGTGTCGCCTTGGGCGTGGCTTTAGGTATAACAGGCCTAATTATCCTTTACTTTTTTTCTAATGGGGCCACTTCTCTTGCCATCGATGCGATCTGGGGGGTGTTCAATTCTTTCACTTTAAGTGCTGTGCCGATGTTCATTCTTCTAGGCGAGATCCTTCTCCGCAGCGGAATCAGTGAAAAGGCATACTCTGCCTTTGCACCGTTGTTTCGTAAGGTTCCAGGCGGCTTATTACACACTAATATTGCTGTCTGTACCTTATTTGGAGCAGTCAGCGGCTCGAGCCTATCGACCGCGGCCGCAGTTGGTTCAGTTGCTTACCCAGAAATGTCTAAACGAGGTTATGAAAAAGATACAGTAGTTGGTAGTCTCGCTGGCGGTGGAACGCTGGGACTATTAATTCCACCAAGCTTGTCGTTCATTATTTACGGCGCATTGACGGAGACATCTATCGGTAAGCTGTTTGCAGCTGGGATCATCCCAGGTTTTTTGGTTGCGGCTATGTTCATGCTCTACCTTTTACTAAAATGCATACGTAACCCAGCAATAGCCCCTCGTGATCCAAATGTTAGCTCGTTCTGGGAAATCTTCGTTGGTTTTAAACAAATTTGGCCATTACTGGCTCTAATTTTTTCTGTAATCGGAACCATCGTTGGTGGCCTTGCAACTCCGACAGAGGCGGCAGGAGTTGGCGTTGTACTAGCTGTTGTAATCTCTACCGTGTGGGGTGACCTCACATTTACTAAATTGATTGATGCTTTATACAATTCAGTTCTGTTATTTTCATCAGTTGGCTTTCTGGTCTTAGGCGCGACAATACTTGCTCAATCCGTCAGCATTCTTGGACTTCCGCAACAGATATTGGAAACGGTCGCAGAGGCTGGGTTTGGAGCATATGGAGTTTTGCTAGTTGTGGTTTTGATCTATTTGGTCTTGGGCTGCTTCTTTGATGGATTATCACTGATGATCATGACCTTGCCAGTTGTGTTCCCACTGCTTACAGGTCTAGGGTTTGACCCGATTTGGATTGGAGTG
>DLZA01000324.1:11912-12418 GCA_003447515.1 Paracoccaceae bacterium | reverse complement strand
GACAAAGCACTAACACAATTTGCTGAAGAGGGAGCCGCCAAGCTGTTCAAGCCTATGATTGGTGCTGGCTGGATTGTTGGCGTGGTAGGCGCCTTACAATTCGAAGTTCTCGCTTCACGAATTGAAATGGAATATAGTATCCCTGTGAGGTTTGAGCCAACACAATTCACATCTGCCCGCTGGCTTGCTGGCTCACAACATCACGTGGATGCATTTGTAAATATTAATAAAGGCCATATGGCTAAGGATCACGACGGCTATCCTGTTTATATGACGCGCCTTCAATGGGATATAGACCGCGTGGAACGGGATTTCCCCGAACTCACACTCAGTGCAACACGCGACGCACAAAAATAAAATGGTGGAGACGTACTAATTATTCTCAACTGCCGCACCACCTTTTTTAAGTTAGCATCAATACCGAAAAGGATTTTGTTTTCTGCAAATTCTTAACCTGCGCTTTACCGAAATCCAATGTAGAAATCCTTCCATAAACCTTTGTCTCG
>DLZA01000324.1:5688-11566 GCA_003447515.1 Paracoccaceae bacterium | reverse complement strand
CACGAATTAAAAGAAAACTTTCCATAGCATCGCATAAACTTACTCGGCATAAACATGGCTATTCTAAGCAAAAGCGTGGCACAATATCGAGATATTTGTAAGCAAAACAAGCAAAATACTAAAAACAACAGATACAACGATTTCTCGAATTTATCTCTTACATTGCAGCACTTATAAGTGACTTTGAATTATATACGTTATCACAATATTTCTTTAGACTTGGAAAAATCAGACTCTCTCGACATAGCAACATTTTTCAAGATCCACCCAATGCCCTTACACAAAGGGGCAGATGATTGACTCTCACCTAAAAATCTTTATACGAACATCCAGACATTCGAACCCAATACGGGGTTCCTGCCGCGCTATGATTGCGGCATTTTTTAACGCCGCAACAAACGGATAAATATGACTAAGTTTACCGATCTTGACCTGGATGCCAAGGTGCTCAAGGCTATTGAACAAGCTGGCTACGAAAGTCCAACGCCTATCCAAGCTGCTGCAATTCCACATGCTCTAGTTGGCAGAGATGTACTAGGAATTGCCCAGACGGGCACGGGGAAAACAGCAAGTTTTACGCTACCGATGATCACCAAACTTGCAAAAGGCCGCGCGCGTGCGCGGATGCCTCGTTCTCTAGTTCTCTGCCCAACGCGAGAATTAGCTGCGCAGGTTGCAGAAAACTTCGAGATCTATGCAAAATACTGTAAACTTACGATGGCATTACTAATTGGTGGCGTCAGTTTCAAGGAGCAGGACAAATTAATAGATCGTGGCGTAGACGTTCTAATCGCTACACCTGGTCGACTGCTCGACCACTTTGAGCGTGGCAAATTGATGTTGACCGGTGTCCAGATCATGGTTGTAGACGAAGCAGACCGCATGCTCGACATGGGGTTTATACCGGATATTGAACGCATTTTCAAACTGACACCTTTCACGCGACAAACTCTCTTTTTCTCGGCAACCATGGCGCCAGAAATTACGAGGATTACGCAGGAGTTCTTACAAAACCCTGAACGTGTAGAAGTCGCACGCCAGGCGACAACGTCTGAAACCATAACGCAACAAATATGTATATTTAAAGCGTCCCATCGCAGCAAGGAGGGAAAAGAAAAACGCGCGCTGTTAAGGGATATTTTAAACCAAGAAGGCGATACGCTCGACAACAGCATTATTTTTTGTAACCGAAAATCTGATGTTGATATCTTAGCAAAATCTCTCAAAAAATACAATTTTGACGCTGGTGCAATTCATGGAGATTTAGATCAAAATACTCGAACACAGACGCTTGATGCGTTTAGAAGTGGAGCACTAAAAATTCTTGTGGCGTCTGACGTTGCCGCACGTGGTTTGGACGTCCCTGCGGTAAGTCACGTAATCAACTTTGATGTTCCCATTCACTCTGAAGACTACGTACACCGTATCGGACGCACAGGGCGAGCAGGTCGTGAAGGTAAAGCAATAACCCTGGTGTTGCCGTTTGAACAAAAATATCTCGATAAAATCGAAGAACTAGTCAAAAAGCAAATAGATCGCATGGAGCTTCCAAATGGCTCTAGAGACATATCGGTAGATCAGCCAAAAGAAAAAAAAGAATTTCCTAAACGGGAACGTGGGCCTCGCACAGAGCAGCTGCCAAAAGCGGATAAAACTTCTGAGAAGAAAGAGCCAACTGGCAAAGAAACCCAACGCGGCGGCAAAAACAAAACGGTTGGCATGGGCGATCACGTTCCTGCTTTTATGATGCGCAGTTTTGAAGTTAAACGCGCAACAAGTCGTAAGAAAAGCAAGGTTGATGCCGTGATGTCTGAGATCACAGAATTTAAGGTTGAAGAGACATCCAGATCGGGTAGCGACGAAACTGCAGCGTAGTAAAAGGGGCGTCAAAGCCCCATCTTTTAGTCTACCAGCCTGTTGATCAAAACCTTGATCACTGGTTTCTTACCAACCATATCTTTGCAAATACGAGATACGGTCCTACTCACCAACTTTTCAATTTCGTCGTCATTGCTAAGCATTTTTTTCTTCGCTCTCTGCAACTCCTCATCGATATTTCGCTCAATTGATTCCTGGAGTTCGGGCTCCGTTGCACGAGTATCCGGCAAGCCCAGAACCTCGGCCCAGCTCTCACCTATTAACGCATTGTCTTCCAACAATAAACTGACCACCACAGCGCCTCGAATAGCCATGCGGGACCTTTCCAGAACCACGCCATCAAACGCCCCAATTAATTGCGTACCATCAAGGTAGATACGGCCTGCTTCAATGTTACCAATTATCTCTGGTGCGTCGCTAGACAGATCTACAATTGCGCCGTTGCGCGCGATCAAAGATGGAATATTTCTCTCTGCCGCTAAGGCTGCATGGGCACGCAAGTGGCGATGTTCACCATGCATTGGAATCAACATCTTCGGTTTAAAGATGCGGTGGATTTCTGCTAAATCGGGGCGGTTTGCATGGCCTGACACGTGGTAATGTCCCGTGCTTTCATCTACAACAGTCACACCCATTTCACTGAACGCGTTCATAATTTGTCCAACGCCAACTTCATTTCCTGGAATGGTCTTAGACGAAAATAAAAAAGTATCGCCTTCACGCATAGAAAGCCCCAAGTATTTTCCCTTCGACAGCTGCGCTGACGCTGCGCGACGCTCACCTTGACTGCCTGTGACCAGTAGCATCAGGTTTTCACGAGGGATGTCGTGGGCATCATCCACATCAATAATTGGCGGAAAGTCATCAATCATACCTGCAAAATTTGCATAGCTGAGCATTTTTTTCATTGCACGGCCCAGGACAACAACAGATCGCCCAGAATCCACACCCGCTTGCGCCAATGTCTTCAAACGAGCCACGTTAGAAGCAAAAGTCGTCGCTACTACCATCCCGGAGGCGTCTTTTATCATCTTTGTAATGTGTGGCCCGAGACTTGCTTCGGATTGCCCAGCTTTTTGTGAAAACACATTCGTACTATCACACACTAGCGCCTGTACACCGCTCGTAGCGATTTCGCGGTAAAGCGCAGGATTGTACGCTTCCCCTACGATAGGATCAGGGTCCAGTTTAAAGTCACCTGTATGTACAATCCGCCCTAAAGGACTGTCTATTACAAGACCAGAAGCCTCTGGTATAGAATGAGAAACAGGCATGAAGCCAATCTTTAGGGCGCCAAGCTTCACTTGTTCGGGCCAGACACCGACTACTTCAACGCTGTCAATATCGTGGCCGCGTTCTTCAATCTTCGCACGGGCAACAACACCCGTGAATTTACGACAGAAAATCGGTGCGCCTAGGCGGCCATACAGGTGGCCTAACGCTCCAATGTGATCTTCATGGGCATGGGTGATAAAGATTCCATCAAGACGATCCAAGCGCGCTTCAATAAATGCGGTATCAGGCATTATTAAGTCCACACCAGGTGTGCCATCCATGGAAGGAAACGTCACACCAACATCTACGAGGATGAACCGCTCTTTTTCAGGAGCACCATACCCGTACAAATACATGTTCATTCCAATTTCCCCTGCACCACCAAGTGGTAGGAAAATCAATCTTTTAGACTTACTCATTTAGTTGCCTCAATTTTTATCTGCAATCAGGACAAGCCCGTGCAAAGTTAAATCCCCGTCAATCCCATTGAACAGGTCTGTGCCACGGTCAAATAAGCCTGCAAGCCCACCAGTGCCAATGACTTTCATGGGTCTGGGATGTTCTTCCCGTATTCTCTTACAAACGCCTTCAATAAGGCCAATGTAGCCCCAGAATACGCCCGACTGCATGCACAATAACGTATTTGTTCCAATAACCATATCAGGCATGGAAACGTCGATATGTGGCAGTGCCGCAGCCGCTTCGTGTAGGGCTTTGATCGACAGATTTACTCCTGGTGAAATCACACCACCTATATACGCACCATCTTGATCTACGACATCAAACGTCGTTGCCGTGCCGAAGTCGACCACAATCAAATCACCACCGTACCGATCAAATGCTCCAACGGTATTTACCAACCGATCCGCACCCACTAGCGTGCCCTCATCAACGCGAACTGGCACACCTAGCTCCACCTCAGGCTTACCGACGACCACAGGGCGACAATGGAAATACTTATCGCTAAGAACCCTAAGGTTAAACACCACCTGTGGAACTACAGATGAAATCACCACGCGATCAATTGTATCCTCTATTTCGTTAACTTGCATTAGATTCCAGAGCCAGACGTAGTATTGATCCGCGGTGCGCTCATGTTCAGTGGCACAGCGCCACTGTACTAAAATGGACGCACCATCATGAATGGCAAAAACAGTGTTTGTGTTCCCAACGTCAATGGCAAGTAACATGCAACGCAGTCCTTAAAACAAAATATCAGCAGCCGTGATCACGTGCTGACTATCTTCCGCTTGTAATATGAGTGCACCCGTGTCGTCCACCGTCTTGAATGTGCCTGTCAGAATTGTCTTAGCCATACGGGCCGTAATGATTTCGCCAATGTTCGCCGCCCTTGCAAGCCAAGCATTGCGGATAGGTGCAAACCCATATGTGCACAATTGATCGTTCCAATTTACAAATCGTGGCTCTAAGACGTTAAGGAACTCTTCGGGTGCTACCGTTAACCCTAAGTCAAGCGCCAAGGATTTTGGCGAATTAAAGCCATTTTCCAACTTTTCTGGCGCTGGCATATTTATTAAATTTACACCAATACCAATAATTAGCGCCGGGTTACCCTGACCTTCATTAAACGTTTCCAGCAGTATACCTGCAAGCTTACCACCGTTCAAAAGCACATCATTTGGCCATTTGAGTGTGAACGCATCCTCACGACTGGTCAATGCTACTAGCGTATCGTAGAGCGCAAGTGCAGCCACAAAACCACGCAGCGCCAATTGGTCAGGTGTGGCATTTGGGCGGATCAATAATGATGCCGCAAAATTACCATTCTGCGTGTCCCAAGCCCTGCCCCTTCGGCCCACGCCCGCCGTTTGTTCATACGACAAAAACCAGGCAGTCCCTGAGATTGTAGAGGCTTGCCGGCGAGCTTCTGCCATGGTGGAGTCAATAGTATCATAGACAAACAGTTGTTTGTCTTCAGGCCAGCCCTGCATTATTGCATCAAGGATGCGGCTGCTACCGCGGCGTAATCGTCAAGCCAAAATAGATTAATGATCCCAATCAGCATTACACCAGCCGAAATCATCAAAGTAAGGTAATGCAGCGTTGGCATGCGACCATCAATACCTTCTACATCGTCCCCGAACCAAATGTAATAAATAATGCGCAAGTAGTAAAAAGCGCCCATTACCGAGGCAATAACCCCAGCGACAGCTAGCCATACCATACCAGCCTCAACCGCGGCTTGAAGCACAAACAATTTACCAACAAAGCCCACAAGCGGAGGAATACCTGCTAGCGAAAATAGGAGCACCGTTAAAGCAGTTGCTCTGCTCAGCGACTGTTTTGAATACATACCAAGACTTTGAATATCTGTAACCGCACGACCATCTTTTTCCATGTTTAGTATGAAAGAAAACGTGCCGATATTCATTACAACATAGATTGACATGTATACGAGCAGCGCAGTTACTCCCTGTTCTGTACCAGCTGCCAAGCCCATAAGCGCAAAACCCATATGGGCAATAGAAGAATAGGCCATGAGGCGCTTAATATTGGTTTGTCCAATCGCAGCCACAGCACCAAGAAACATCGACACGAGTGACAAGAATGCCAGAATTTGCGTCCAGTCTGCTTGTGCCCCGCCAAAGGCATCGAACATCACACGAGCGAAAAGGCCACCTGCTGCAACTTTTGGCGCGGTTGCAAAAAATGCAGTTACAGGTGTCGGAGAGCCTTCATAAACATCTGGTGTCCACATATGAAA
>DLZA01000324.1:0-5273 GCA_003447515.1 Paracoccaceae bacterium | reverse complement strand
GTCGATGCAATGCCAGCAAAGTTGGTTGTGCCAGTGTAGCCGTAAACAAAAGACGCACCATACAGCAGCATACCTGAAGACAGTGCACCTAGCACAAAATATTTCAAACCTGCTTCAGTCGATTTCAGGCTATCACGATGAAATGCAGCAATTACGTAAAGCGCAAGCGATTGCAACTCCAAGCCCATATACAGCGCCATCAAATCTCCCGCAGAAACCATCATCATCATGCCAACTGTGGCAAGCGCGATCAGGATTGGATATTCGAATTTGAACATATTGTTGCGGCGCAGATAATCTTGGCTCAACAGCAGCATAATTGCACTGGAAAACAGCATAAGCACCTTGGCAAAGCGGGAAAATCCATCATCGATAAACGCCCCGTTAAACGCCATACGATTATCAATCGGCGAAGCCGCAATCCACAAGCCGATGGCCATCATAGCGCCTGCTGTGGCCCAAGTGACCAGCGGCGCAGTGTCGTCCTTTTTTGTGTAAACGGCAAACATCAATGCGGCCATAGAGAACACAGCCAGCAAGACCTCTGGCAGAACGATGGTAATATCGCTGGAAATCATATCTTCCCGCTCCGTTAGTGACTGGCCTTGGAAACCGCAGCTTGCACAGTTTCAGGCGTTGCAGATTGAACATGTTGAACGAGAGCACCGATCGAGGGACTGATCAGGTCGAGTACGAGTGCTGGGTAAATTCCTAGTAACAGCGTCATAATAACAAGCGGTGCCATCATCAAACGTTCGCGGCGATCCATATCGGTAATAGAACTAAGGCTCTCTTTGATGAGGTCACCAAAGACCACCCGACGATAAAGCCAAAGTGCATAGGCAGCTGATAGGATCACACCCGTCGTGGCCCCGAAGGCGATCCAGGTGTTCGCACGGAAGGCCGCAATCAGCGTTAGGAATTCACCAACAAACCCGGATGTACCTGGCAAACCCACGTTCGCCATAGTAAACAGCATAAACACAAGCGCAAAGGCGGGCATGCGAACAACAAGGCCACCGTAAGCATCAATCTGGCGCGTGTGCATCCGATCGTAAATCACCCCGACCCCAAGGAAGAGCGCTCCCGAAATGAAGCCATGGCTGATCATCTGGAAGATAGCACCATCAAGGCCCTGTTGGTTTAGCGTGAAAATACCCATCGTCACAAAACCCATGTGGGCGACAGATGAATAGGCAATTAGCTTTTTCATGTCTTCCTGCATCATCGCCACAAGGGACGTATAAATGATCGCAATGACGGACAACGTCATTACAAAATCCGCTAACAGATCAGATGCAACTGGAAACATCGGCAAGCTAAAGCGAATAAAGCCATAACCACCCATTTTAAGCAGGATCGCAGCAAGGACAACAGAACCTGCTGTCGGAGCCTGAACGTGCGCATCGGGCAACCAGGTGTGCACAGGCCACATCGGCATTTTTACCGCAAAGCTGGCAAAGAATGCAAGAAACAGCAGAGTTTGCAGACCGCCAACCACGGTGATGCCCGCAATAGAAAAACTATCAGATGCGAATTTATGCTGCAGCAATGTTGGAATGTCTGTCGTACCGGCATCCCACCACATTGCAAGCATCGCAACAAGCATCAAAACAGAGCCAAACAAAGTATAAAGGAAGAACTTGAATGCGGCGTAGATGCGGTTTTGCCCGCCCCAAACACCCACGATTAAGAACATCGGGATAAGGCCCGCTTCAAACACGACGTAGAACATGATGAGATCAAGTGCACAGAACACGGCAATCATCAGCGTCTCCAACACCAAGAACAAGATCATATATTCTTTGACGCGGTCTTCTACCAACCAACAGGCCCCAATAACCACAGGCATAAGGAACGTGGTCAGCAAAACAAACAGAACAGAAATTCCATCCACGCCCAGCTTGTATTTCAGGCCACCAAACCAGTCGTATTCTTCAACAAATTGAAAGCCAGTATCGTTGGAATCAAACTGCGTATAAATCGCGATTGAAATTACAAATGTTGCGCTTGTAACCACTAGAGCAAGCATCTTGGCATTCTTTTGTGCCGCGGCATCGGACCCACGTAAAAACACAGCAAGAATGGTTGCACCCAGAAGCGGAAGAAACGTAACAACCGAAAGAAGATTATCCATCAGCGATAACCTCCACCAATCGCGAACCATGTGATTATAGCAGCCAATCCCACAAACATAGCAAAAGCATAGTGGAACAAATACCCAGACTGCGCGCGACCCGCGAGCCGCGTGAACCACGGTACGATTGTCATTGCCAATCCATTTAATGCACCATCAATAATGGATCCGTCACCTTTTTTCCAAAGAACTGTGCCAAGCCACATGGCTGGGCGCACAAAAATAACATCGTACAGCTCGTCAAAGTACCATTTTTTAAGCAAAAACTGATATAAATGGCTTTGTTGCGCGGCAAGCTTTTTAGGCAAATCTGTGTTTTTGATGTAGAACAGCCAGGCCGTTATAAAGCCGACCACCATAGCCACGAACGGACTGAGTTTCACCCAGGTTGGCACATAGTGCGCGTCGTGGATAACGTGGTTGGTCTCGTGGTTCATGTAAATGGATGCACCAAACCATTCTTCGATGTGCTTAACTTTGCCAAAAAAGTCTTCGTACCAATACATACCTGCAAAGATCGCACCCAAAGCCAAAACAGCTAGTGGAATGACCATGACCATCGGGCTTTCGTGTGCATGTTCATGCGAATGATGATCACCACGTTCTTTGCCATAGAAGGTCATAAAGATCAGACGCCAGGAATAAAAACTGGTGAATAGCGCGGCAATTACCAGCATGATGTAAGCATACATGGAGACGCCAGTGCCACCTGCAAAGGCGCTCTCAATCACTGCATCTTTGGACGCAAAGCCCGCAAAACCAATCCAGCCTGTGAGCGGAATACCAACGCCCGTTATAGCCAGCGTACCAATCATCATGGCCACAAAGGTATATGGAATTTTTTTACGCAAATTGCCGTAGTTACGCATGTCTTGTTCGTGGTGCATCGCATGGATCACCGAACCCGCCCCAAGGAATAACATCGCCTTAAAGAACGCATGTGTCAGAAGGTGAAACATCGCAACAGGGTAAGCACCCACACCAGCGGCAACAAACATATAACCAAGCTGCGAACACGTCGAATAAGCAATCACGCGTTTAATGTCATTTTGAACAAGACCAACTGTCGCCGCAAAAAACGCTGTGGTCGCGCCAATAAAAACGATGAAGTTTGGGGTCCAAACTGCATATTCCATAAGCGGGGATAATCGACATACCATGAACACACCAGCCGTCACCATGGTTGCGGCATGAATCAAGGCCGACACTGGGGTGGGCCCCTCCATAGCGTCTGGCAACCACGTGTGTAGCACCAGCTGCGCCGATTTCCCCATTGCGCCAACGAATAGCAAGAAAGTCACAATCTCAAGCGCATTCATTTTCCAGCTAAGGAACACAACCTTGGTCTCAGCTAGGTGATGAGCATTCCTCGGATCCAGCACCTCCGAAAAGTTGATGCTATCAGTCAAATAAAATAGACCAAAAATACCAAGCGCAAAGCCAAAATCACCGACGCGGTTCACAACAAACGCTTTGATATTAGCTGCATTTGCGGATGGTTTGCGATAATAAAAGCCGATCAAAAGATAGGATGCAACCCCCACACCTTCCCATCCAAAGAACATTTGCAATAGGTTATCGGAGGTCACGAGCATCAACATGGCAAAAGTAAAGAACGATAAATACGCAAAAAAGCGTGGACGATAGCTTTCACCCACTTTGAAGTTTTCATCGCGCGCCATGTAGCCCAATGAATACAGGTGCACGAGTGCTGACACTGTATTTATTACAATTAGCATAATTGTTGTCAGGCGGTCGATCCGAATGGCCCAGTCCGTGGATAATGATCCGCTTTCAATAAACTTAAACAGTGAAATTACATCCACACCATTATTTGCATCATAAGTTAGGAAAATTACCCAAGACAATGCCGCCGTAAGCATCAACAAAACCGTGGACACATACGTTGCAACTGTTTCGCCGATAAATTTCCAACCAAAGCCACAGATAAGCGCACCAGCCAGTGGCGAGAAGAGGAGAATAGTTTCCATTGCTCTGCCTTACCCCTTCATCACATTCACGTCTTCCACCGCGATCGTACCGCGGTTACGGAAGAAACACACAAGGATAGCAAGCCCAATCGCAGCCTCAGCGGCCGCAACAGTCAAAACGAACAGTGTAAATATTTGGCCCACCAGATCACCCAAATGCACAGAAAAAGCGACCAAGTTTATATTCACAGCCAAGAGCATCAACTCAATCGACATCAATATAACGATAACGTTTTTACGATTTAAGAAGATACCAAAAATGCCAATAACAAATAGCAAAGCTGCCACAGTCAGGTAGTGTTCTAGGGTTATCATGGTTAAAGTCCCTGCCCCGGTTTCACGTCTCTCAGCTCTATCGCCTCAGCTGGATCGCGGTGCATTTGCTGCACAACGTTTTGGCGTTTGATATCTTCGCGGTGGCGCAGTGTCAGAACAATCGCCCCGATCATGGCCACCAGTAGAATCAAGCCAGAGGCTTGAAATAGGTAAATGTAATCGGTGTATATCAAACGGCCGAGCGCTAACGTATTGTGCGTTTCTTCAATTGGTGGTGTTGGCGATTGACGCAGACCAGCGGCAGCGTCCGATACATTCCAATGCCCGTAGACCAGCCCAAGTTCGATCAGTAGGATCAACCCGACTAATAGACCGAGGGGCAAGTACCTTTGCATTCCACTTTTTAATTCAGCAAAATCTACGTCGAGCATCATAACAACAAACAAGAACAGAACCGCCACCGCACCCACGTAAACGATGGCGAGCAGCATCGCTACGAATTCTGCTCCCATCAAAACGAATAATCCCGCAGCTGAAAAAAATGACAAAATCAACCACAGCACAGAATGCACGGGGTTTCGCGCGATCACGACAAGCAGACCAGCGCCTACGCCCGTGAAGGCAAAAAGGTAAAATGCCAGTGCTGTGACGGTCATAGAGACTCTCCATCTGTGGAGAAGGCAGCCATTGCTGCAATCATCGCCTTTGAAACGCCGGTAACGACACCAATGGCTACCATTTGTAAAATTGTTTCCAAAATTTCGCGCTTGGATGCGCCTGCAGCGGTTGCCGCGTGGATCGCTGTAATTATAGCCGCTGTATCGTCTGCCCCATTAGCCGTAAGACCAGCCACTGTTGCCAGTGCACGC
>DLZA01000019.1 GCA_003447515.1 Paracoccaceae bacterium | reverse complement strand
TCTCGCACAAAAAAGTCTACCAATACACAAACACTGTGTTTGAAGACTATTATGCTAAAGATATTTTGTTCAACTCAGCGTTTCCAATCCATTTTGTTTAAATAAGTGCGCTACGGACAATAAGCCATGCTCTAAACTTTAAATCATTGAAATAAATTGAAATGGTAGCGGAGGAGAAACTTGACCCCCGGCACGCGGATTGTGCTAATGTTTTCACGAATTGGCAGATGCTTATACCAGCATCTTAGCCTTTCGAGATATTTCAAGAAGTTTTTCAAAAATACCCGGAACACCGACAATGACCTCACCTCCATTTTCAATCATTGCATTGGCTGATTGCAATTCGATAACACCCCCGGCTTCAGCGACAAGTAACTGCCCAGCCAAGCAATCCCAAGCATTCATATATTCTTCTACGTAGCCTAATAAACGACCTGTAGCTACATAGGCGAGTGAAAGGGCACCGGATGCATTCCGTTGAAAAACGCCTCCTTCATCTAAAATTTGGCTTATGATACTGATGGTCCATTTCGTGGAAGCGCAATTAGAAAATCCAACTCCAACGCTTCCCTCTTTCAACAGCCCTTCGCCAAGAGGTGGTATCCGCTTGCCATTGAGGAAAGCCCCTTGGTTCACAATAGCTGAAAACATTTCATTATGGCATGCATCAAAAATTATTCCTATTGCTACTTTATCTTCATAAACACCTGCTAGAACGACTACCCATGCGGGAATACCTTTAATAAAATTAGCTGTTCCATCAATAGGATCAATCACCCATGTAAAACCAGATTTACTTGGCTTTCTTTTATCTTCTTCTCCTACAATCCCATCATCAGGGAAATGCAAATCAAGCTTTTCGCGAATAAAAGCTTCTACAGCTTTATCGGCTTGGCTTAAAAAATCTTGATGACCTTTTTGCTCGATCTGCAGGCTGGATATATTATCAAAATGCTCCAAGGCCAGCGTACTTGCTTCCGTCACAATTTTCTGGGCAATTTTTGATTTTGCATTCCAATTCATTGCATCGTTCACTCTTAATTTTCAACGCTTGCACGCCAGTTGTTCATTTTAAGACTGGCATTACCAAGAACCCTAATTATTTCGAAATAATGCATGTTTTGAAACTTACAAAATTCAATGGGGCCAAACTCTAAATCTCTGTAAGCGCTCAAATGGCTGTAAAAAAGACTATCAGCCTCCGCTATCGCGGCAGCTGCTTCATCATCGTTATACCATTGCTTTAAATAGCCTAAACTTATGTGAAATTCATACGTATCAATGTCATTCCGATACAGCCCCGTTAGATCCTGCAGTTGGTGTCGGGCTTCTCGTAGAATGCGAGCGTCTATATCCGTAGCAGGGATCATACGAACGGTACCAGGCATTGACATCCCTGACGGTTGCATAAGGACCTTATTAAATTTTTCCCAGGCGGAAATCTTAGTATCAAACTGCTGAGTAATTTGATCGAGATTTGCGGATAAAGGCATTCCTTTCGGCCAACCATCTACTCCCAAAGGGGATCCACTAATCCCACAAAAAATAGTCATATGAAAACTGTGCTGCGGCAAAAAAGTATAATTACTCGCTAAAGCTGACCTTTTTAACCCATCTTGAAGGGCACATAGGGAAACAAAGAAATCGGATTTTTGATCAACATGGCAAACAAAAGTATTTCCAGGATGATGCATAACGTTTCCATAAGTGTCAAACTTTCCACCCTGTCCAGGTTTTGTAATCGCCTTTGGAAACTCCAGAGCAGTATTTTGACCAGATAGGTACTGAAAAATATCTTCACGCACACTATCCGCGGTTCTTTTCGTAGTCACATCAGATAACATGATTTTTTCATACCAAATTCGTTTTATGGCTGCGGAGCCGGTGGAAGAACCGGCGCCGCACTGAGTTTTAGAAGCGCTTAACGCTCAAGAATCACATTGTCGATAAAGGCCTCTTCGACCTTACTACGAAATGGCTGTTTACCCCATGACTGGCGGAAAGCGCGTTGTTCATTAGGAACCAAAGCTGCACTGTCATCTGCCGCAGCATTCATCGGGGCAGTGCCAAAATCTCGGTTGAACATCGTCTGTGTCTCAGGTGATGTTAGCCAATTGACAAAGACCATTGCTGCCGCGGGATGAGGTGCATTCTTTGGAATGGCAACGCCGTTTCCTCCACCGTTCATACCCATTTCTGGGATGTAGAATTTGATTTCTTTCCGTACTTCGCCACGGTTTTGAAGTCCTGCAAGGTGATCTTCCCATGCTGGAGCCATCCACAGCTCTTTATCACTAACCCTATTGATATTGTCGACGTTAGACGCTGTGATGATGTAATTTGCTGCGTGTTTATTAAAAAAATCAAAACCCGGCTGAACGGCTGCAATCCGCGCATCAGAAACCTCTCCGTTGGAGAAATCAACTCCGGCAACGTTTCGCAATACGTTTTGATAAAAGGAGGGGCCCGAACCGCCCTTTTCATAATTAAAACCGAACTTGTTTGGATGATCCGTCCAGAAAGTGGCGAAATCGTCAATCGACTGCGGAAGGTCTGCTTCACTCACTTTTGCTGGGTCATAGGCAATACCTGATTGGTTCCCCCAGAAAGCCAAAACATGGTCGCCACCATCAACGCCTGCAAGCTTTGAAACCCGTCCATCATCTTTAGGAAGCTTGTCCAGACTATTGAAAAGAGATTTCAACTCAACAGTTTCAAAGCTATCATAACCCCAGGCGAACACATCAATGTCACCGGTTTCGCGGTCTTTTTCTGCTAACATTTTTTGTGAATTACCAGCGTTATCACCATCTGGAATTTTTACTGAAATACCGTACTCATCTTCAAATGAACTGATCGCACGTCTAAAATCATCTTGCAGATACCAAACGTACCAGGTTAAATTACTTTCTTCTTTGGCTTGCGCTACGATTTCGTCCCAACTCATCGTTGATAGGTCGCCAGCATGTAAGGGTGTCATAAACGCCCCCAAAGCAGCAGCAGTCGTAAATAGTTTTTTGAACATTTTCTTTCTCCTTTGTTAAGTTTGTTAATCCCAGCTACCCTTTACCCGACGATAACGCCGGGTTGGCAGATCGCATAAGCCGTTCCAATATCAACATTAAGAACACATTAGGAACGACTAGGATGAGTGACAGCACAGCGGCATTTGGACGAACAAAGTCCTGACCAAGTGCAGAATACAGAAGGGTTGGTATTGTAACTATATCCGGTGAACCGATGATAAAAGCGATTGCGAATTCTTCGATTGATTGAATAAATACTATTAATAAAGTGGCTGAAATTCCGGGTTTTAAAGCTGGTAAATACGCAACACGAAACCGCGCCCACGGACTCGCGCCTAAGTCACGGGCAGCATCAATATGGTCTTGGCGAACATTTTCGAAGCTTACTGTAAGTATACGAATTGCGTAGGGTAAAAATAATATAGAGTGCGCAAAAACTATTGCCCCAAAACGCCAAGTATTAAGACCAAGCTGAAAAAGTAGGGCTGAAAAGAAAATTGCCGTTATAAAAGGCGGCACGACTAATGGTAACAGACATAACAGCTTAGCAAGTTCGCGCCCCGCAAAATTAAATCGCCCCAAAGCAAAGGCCGTTGGCATGGCGAGGCAGAGCCCCAATATGGCTGCTGTCGGAGCAAGTGAGTATGATGAAATCAGTGCATATTTTAAAGATGAATTTTCCCACATGTCTACCCAGCGGTAAAATGACATTACCGGAGGCAATAACTTATCAGCTGTCCAGGGCTCAGCAGGATCGACAAGCGACCAAAGGATCGCCATCGTGAAAGGAATTGCCAGCCATATCAACGCTACAGTTACAATCATTACGATGAGCAGCGAATTCAACCTTGCATAGCTCATCTTGGGCTTCCTCGCATCACCGTACGTGTCAATAATGCCAGTAAGGCGGAACCTAGAAGCGCAATAATCATCAAAGACACGCCAACAACTGCGGCCGAATGCCAATCACCCCGAGATTTAAAACTGACCATTAACTGCGCCATCGATTGGCGATTGGTTGGACCAACAGTTGTTTGAAAAGTAAAATCTGCTAGTGCGCCAATGAATATGATTACCATCGCAGCCTGCATACCCGACATGGTAAGAGGCGCAATAATTTTTCGAAATCGCGCCCAGGGGCCAGCCCCTAAATCGCGTGCTGCGTCTAGCACGTCATCAGAAATACCCTGTACAGAACCAGTTAAAACTAGCAAAGCAAATGGCATATTTTTCCAAACCTGCAGCAGCAGAACGCCAAATGCATTTGAGTCATTTTGAAGACGTCGTGGTTCGGCCCAAATACCAATTCCTTGCATTGTCTGGTTAAGCAGTCCGTTGTAGGAAATAACATTAATATAAAGAAAGGCCGCAACCAACCCATGCACCAACAGCGGTGCTTTCAAAAGTGCGCCCAAACCGATCGATCCGGGGAATGGTTTGCGCAACCAAATTGCTAGTGGATAAGCAAGCGCAACCGATAAAACAGCGCTCCAGAAGCCTATATAAATTGAATACCGCACCGCGCGAGAAAATATTTTTCTGCTAAATACTTCAGACCAGAATTCAGTACTAAACGCACTTTCACCAAGCAGTGCATAATATCCAAATGACTGGGCGATAGCGATATACACAACTGATCCAATCAAGACTAGGATTAAACCAAGACCAGGCATAAGAAGTGCAAAGATCTGAATCCAGTTGCGCATCGTCATCCGTCCGCCTCAAGTACAACCACGTCATCAGGCAAAATTGAAAATGTGATAACTTCTCCAACGCGAAACCTGTCATTATTGGTTTGAATGCGAAAGATCATATCGTTTTCTTCTAAAATAAGGTCGGTAAATTGACCTTGAAACGCACGGTGCACAATTGTCCCGCAATAGGGCCCTTTGCCTATCTGTGCCCGCTCTGGTCGCCAACACAGCTCAACATTTTCACTACTTTTATTAATGCGATGAGATGTTTGGATTTGACCCATCAGAGTCTCGACGGAAGTAAGATTCTCTTTCGTTTGACTACAAACCCTGCCGGTTATCAAATTAGCACCACCAATAAAATCGGCAACAAAGCGCGTTTTAGGCTGCGCATATAGCTGCTCGGGCGTATCAACCTGTACAATTTTACCGTCGTTAAGAACGACAATCCGATCTGACATAGCCAAAGCCTCAGATTGATCGTGAGTTACGTAAATTGCAGTCAAACTATAATCTTGCTGAATTCGGCGAATTTCTACCCGAACTTGATCTCGAAGTTTTGCATCCAAGTTAGACAGTGGCTCGTCAAATAAAATTACACTTGGACGCATGACCAGAGCACGTCCTAAAGAGACACGTTGTTGTTGTCCTCCAGACAGTTGATTGGGCAATTTACTCAGCTGGGTTTCAAGTCCAAGCTTGGCTGCAACTTCGCTTACCCTTGCATCTCTTTGATCTCGAGAAACACGTTTCTGCTTCAATCCAAATTCGAGGTTTTGCAGCACGTTGAGGTGTGGGAACAGTGCGTAAGATTGAAAACATAAAGCAGTGTCTCGGTTTTCAGGTGGCACACGGGTAATATCTTCTCCACCGATGGAAATCGATCCTGTAGATGGCTCTAAAAAACCTGAAATGATCTTTAACAGAGTAGTTTTTCCACAGCCAGAAGGCCCAAGCAGCGTGAGAAACTCGCCTTGCTGAACGTCTAATGAAAATTTAGATAATGCTTGAAATCCATCAAACGACTTAGATAAGTTTCTGATCCCGATTGCTGCCACCAGATCCTCCCAAAATCAGCTTTAGCCTTATTACTCATTTAGCGTAATAATATAATTACTCAGGTCAAGTAATAATGCTTCTTGTATCGTAATTTTTTATTTGCGAAGAATAGGAACCAAAAGTGTGAACCAACAAATAAAATAAAAAATGAAAAAATTTACGACAATGAAAGAAACAGAGCGTCCGACCGGCAGTGAGCGTACAGTGATGTCAACCGTGTTGCGAAACATGCCAATTGCTAGGGCTGATATCACCAAGCTCACAAACCTTTCACAACAATCAGTACATAGAATTGTAGATAACCTTGCAGAACGCGATCTTCTGAGGTTGGACGACCCGTATATTTCTGGTCGTGGAAAACCTAGCCCACGGGTTAAAATTGAAACAAAACGATTTATTTCTATAGGTATTTCCATTGGAACCGAAGAAGCCAAAGTGTGCGCCATGGATCTTGCAGGCCAACCGATTCATCAAGATATCCTTGAAGTTGATCCAGGCGAACCACGCAAGCTCATAGCTGCCTTTGAAGCAAAAATAGCGCAATGGTTGAGCGAAGAGTTATCGCAAAACCAAATATTAGGATTAGGCATTGCTATGCAGGGCCACCGGGTGGAGCGCCGAGGCATATTTGTTGCACCATCACCATTAGCAAAATGGGCAAACTATCCTTTGGCTAAAGAATTTAGTAGCCACTTTGGATTGCCCGTATTTGCTGAAAACAATGCGACCTGTAGCGCAACTGCTGAATTCTACTTAGGCGCAAGCGATGGTTCCGATCCTCATTGTCTTGCCTATCTATCGTTTAATTATGGGTACGGCGCCGGCCTTTTTGTAGAGCGGGACGCATTCTTAGGAGGCCACGGCAATGCAGGTGAGATCAGTACAATCTTTACGTCTGATCAAGCAAACAAACGCCCTGCGCTCGGAGAGTTAGTAAAAAGGCTTAACAAGGCATCATACAGTATTTCGAACATTCAAATGCTTACAAAAAATATTGATCCATCTAACCCTGTGATCTCTAATTGGCTCGAGGAGATCAGGCCTCAGCTTTGCTTATCAATCAGAGCACTCAAGGCAGTGGTTGATCCAAACGAAATTGTTTTTGGAGGCGAAGCCCCTACTTATCTCAGAGAACGACTAGTGGAAACTGCAAGTGGAGCCTTTGAAGGGCAATTAACTCCGAACCCAGTCTTAAGGGTCAGCAATATTCCATTCGACCCAGCTCATATTGGCGCAGCACTACTTCCCCTGCATAAACTGATATATTGAGCAGCTCTAGAAAACCAAATTAGCATCGAATAATAAACAAAATAGTTATAATGTAGAGATACGTTTCAGTGGGTTGAGTTACCAGCTTGCTGCTCCAGGAACCGCCATTCCAATACAAAACGACCAATATTGCACTAGTAGTTCAGACAGAAAATATGTATCACTGTGTTTAAAGACTATGTTGC
>DLZA01000311.1:625-2754 GCA_003447515.1 Paracoccaceae bacterium | reverse complement strand
CTGTTGCCAGCATTGTCCAACCTACACAGTCATTCATTTCAGCGAGCTATGGCGGGTATGACGGAGTTCCGCACCCAAGGGCGTGAAAGTTTTTGGACCTGGCGCAAACTGATGTACGCCTTTCTAGATCGGCTAACCCCTGACCATATCAGTGCGATTGCTGCACAATCATTTATGGAAATGCAAAAGGTAGGCTTCGCAGCGGTGGGAGAATTTCACTACCTTCACAACGAACAAGGCGGCCAACGCTATGGAAATGCAGCAGAACTTTCTGATAGGATAATGCAAGCAGCTGTTGAGACAGGTATCGGCCTAACCCATTTGCCAGTTCTATACACATTTGGTGATGTTGGCGAACAACCACTTGCTGGTGGGCAGCGCCGCTTTGGAAACACTTACGATGAATACGCTGCAATCTTAGAGTCTTGCAAAGTCACGTTAAAATTTCTTCCAGATGACACTACTCTCGGTGTCGCACCCCACTCACTAAGAGCTACATCACCTGAAGACCTTTCGCGTATTCTAACTTTGGTGCCCGACGGGCCTATACATATCCATGCCGCTGAACAAACCAAGGAGGTGGACGACGTCCAAGCAGCGCTTGGTGCACGTCCCGTTGAGTGGTTGCTAAATAATGCAAATGTAAACGCTCGTTGGTGCCTTATACACGCCACACACATGACGGATGCCGAGGCGGCTCAGTTAGCCCAAAGCGGCGCAATTGTTGGATTATGTCCCGTCACCGAAGCCAATCTTGGTGATGGGATTTTTAACAGTCGACCATTTTTTGGATCAGGCGGTTCGTTTGGTATTGGCACCGACAGCAATGTGAACATCTCGATGACCACCGAATTGCGCACCTGTGAATATGCACAGCGCCTGCACCTACGAGAGCGCAATGTCCTCGCCCCAACAGATGGATCTACTGGCGAAATGCTTTACACATCTGCTGCGAAAGGTGGCGCGCAAGCGCTTAACCGCAACGCAGGAAACATTGTTGAAGGTCAACTTGCAGATCTCGTTGCGATTGATAGCACCCATCCAAGTCTTTGCGCGCTGACCGACACACAGCTCCTGGATGGGCTGATATTTGCGGCGAACGATACGGTGGTTACTGACCTTTGGTCCGCAGGCCGCCATGCTGTTAAAGACGGAGCGCACATTGCAGAAGCAACGATCACAAGATCCTATCATGCCACTATTAAAGAACTAGCAGCATCGCTGAACGTATCATGATCCGCACGGGATATAAGGATGTAAAAAACCACATCCTATCACAAATTCGTAAGAATATTTGGCCCCCGGGCAGCTCGCTTCCCAATGAAGTAGATATGGCAGTCACGCTGGGATGCGCGCGGGCAACCATCAGCCGCGCTATGCGTGAATTAGTAGATGAGGGTGTTCTAGAACGCAAACGCAAGGCTGGGACGAAAGTCAAAGCCAGCCCCACACGCCGAGCACAATTTACCATTCCGATCATTCGCGAAGAGATTGAAAAAAATGGCGCGACCTACCGATATGACCTTGTAAAGCGAAACATCCTCGATGCGCCTGATTGGCTGTCCTCCCGGCTTAGTTTGCCAAAATACAATCGAGTTTTGCAATTACGGTGCATGCACTATGCCGGCAATGCGCCATATCAATTAGAAGACCGATGGATTAATTTGAGCGCAGTACCCCATGCAGAAACCTTTGCTTTCAAAACACTTGGCCCAAACGAATGGTTGGTGAAAGAAGTGCCATTTACAGATGGAAGTTTGGAATTCTCGGCCACGAATGCTACTCCTTACGTTGCTGCATTTTTAAATTTGCCAGAGAACGCAGCCGTTTTTACATCCGAACGAACGACCTGGTTGAACAATCAAAACGTAACTTACGCAAAACTTTATTTTAAGCGTGATTATAAGATGACCACATTTCTTTAGGTTTTGGCCTATTGTAGCCGGCGGTAGATTATAAAACTCATGATACAATCTGGCGCTTTGTGGATCCAGCACAACTGCCCATCATAAAATAAGACTATAATGCCTAACGCACGGATGCTGCGCACCTCAGTCTATATGGGGAGTTAGATCAAAAAAACTGGGCGCGATTAAGCGACAATGTATGGACATGTGGCTCTCACTGAC
>DLZA01000311.1:0-250 GCA_003447515.1 Paracoccaceae bacterium | reverse complement strand
ACTTAAATATGTCATGGATTGCGTTAACCGCGCGCAATTATTTGCTTTGCCATATCAAGCATACGTGCAGAAAATCCCCATTCATTGTCATACCAACCAAAAAGTCTGACCTGCTGATCACCAGTTAATTGTGTCTCAGGCATTGCAAGAACGAGCGACTCTGCCCGCCCGCGCATGTCTATAGAGACGCAGGCATCATGTGTAAGCCCCACAACATTAGATCCCACAAAAGTCTGTTCCAGTGCTTGTA
>DLZA01000391.1 GCA_003447515.1 Paracoccaceae bacterium | reverse complement strand
CGTGACCGAGATACCAGCTGAGTCGACGGCTTTTGGGATTTCTCCGACTGCTCGCAGGCGCAGGCCGAAGCGAGTCTTATATAACACAAAAGCCGTGAGCGGAACTGCGAGCAGGGCGATGTAGACTAGTAAGTTATGGCCTGAAATGAGCTGTCGATAGATGACGCCAAGGATTGGGACGCTGTCCACCGACTCCACGCCCCACCATTGAATAGGTGTGAAACGGTCTTCTTTTGGTAAACTTGGTGTTTGTCCACCCCTTTGAAACAGAGCAATACCGAGCACAATTGTTAACCCGCTGGCAAGGATATTGATAGCAACGCCAGATACGACTTGGTCACCTTTGTGTGTGATACATGCAAATCCGTGGATCAGTGACATTGCGATGCCTGCAAGCATAGCGCACCCAAGCCCAAGCCATGCGTTCCCTGTCAATGCGGCAATGGTCGCGGCCACAAAGGCACCTGATAAAAGTTTTCCTTCAAGGGAAATATCCACGATACCAGATCGTTCTGAAAAGATTCCTGCCATCGCACAAAGCATCAGGGGCGTGGCTATGCGTAGTGTAGCGTCAAAAGTCAGTAGAAGTTGGTAGAGAAAATCAGCCATTTGATCGCTCCCGCCCTGCCGTCAGTCCTGCAATAAATCGCGCCAGCGGTGGGTTGAACATATACGCTAGTGCTCCAGAGAAGAGAATAATCATACCCTGGATCAGAAGAACCATTTCGCGTGTAATGACGGTAAATTCAAAGTCGAGCTCAGTACCACCTTGTACAAGCGCACCAAACAAAAGTGCTGCAAGGAAAATTCCAATTGGATGATTACGGCCCATAAGCGCCACAGCGATCCCCGTAAAGCCATAGCCTGCCGTAAAGCCAAGGATAAGTTTATGGGACACACCTTGGATTTGGTTAATCGCCATCAGGCCCGCGAATGCGCCAGAGATGGCCATAGTGATGATTATTACGCGCGCAACGTTAATGCCGGAATAATGCGCGGCGTCTTGGTTTTGACCAACAGTGCGGATTTCAAATCCGAGACGCGTGCGCCACACTAGAACCCAGAAAAACAGGCAAGTGAGCAGAGCAACCAGGAAGCTTGCGTTGAGTGGAGTAGGAGTAGTTTTAATATTAACCCATCCAAATATTTCGTGCATTTTGGGTAACCAAGTTTGTTCGGGCAACAAGCTTGATTGCGGAGAGAATTGCCCAGGTTCTAGCATTATGCCAGCAAGCAGCCAAACCAAAAGCGCCGCTGCGATGAAATTGAACATGATGGTGGTGATCACGATGTGAGAATCGCGTTTGGCTTGAAGGTAACCTGGAACAACGCCCCATGCTGCACCAAAAAGGGCCGCACCTGCAACAGCAAGGGGAAGTGCTATAATGCCGGGCAAAGACGAGAGTGCGAAGGCGATCAGTGTCGCCCCGAGTCCACCAAGCGAGGCTTGGCCTTCAGCACCGATGTTGAATAACTTTGCGTGAAAGGCAATAGCAACGGCAAGGCCAGTAAATATAAAGCTGGTAGTGTAAAACAGGGTGTAACCGAGTGCGCCCTTATAAACGAAGGCGCCGTTAATCATTACCTTTAATGCGGAAAATGGGTTTTCACCAATGGCAAAAATTACCAGCCCACACATGCATAAAGCAGCTAACAAATTAATTAGGGGTAGCAGTACGACATCGGCCCAGTAGGGCAGTGGTGGAGTTGATTTGCTCATATGGTGGACCCTTGTTTTTGGCCAGCCATCATAAGGCCAAGCGTGGAGCGATCTGCTTTGTCTGCATCAACAATGCCAACATTTTTTCCATCACACAGGACCATGATGCGATCCGACAGGGACATGATTTCGTCAAGTTCGACAGACACAAGCAAGATGGCGCAGCCTTCGTCGCGCAGTTTGAGGAGTTGTTTGTGAATGAATTCAATTGCACCTACATCTACGCCGCGTGTGGGTTGACCCACCAGTAGCACGCCCGGGTTAGCAGAAAATTCGCGGGCGATAACAATTTTTTGTTGGTTGCCACCAGAAAAATTTTTAGCACTGAGGCGTGAGTTTGACGGGCGTACATCGTACTTTCCCATTTTGGCTTCGCAGTTTTGCTGTATATCACTATAATTGAATAGCTTTCCGGATCCTGCCAAACTTGTTTTGTGAAAGCCGAGGATCATGTTTTCGCGGGCCTCAAAATCCAGAATCAGCCCGTGGGTGTGGCGGTCCTCGGGGATGTGGCCGACCCCCAGATCGCGGATTTTGCGTGGATTGGTTGTGTCTCGACTAGTAACTCCAGTTCCAAGCACATTAATAGAACCCGTAGTGAGTGGCAGCATTCCCGCCAGCGTTTCCATTAATTGTGTTTGGCCGTTACCAGATACGCCCGCAACGCCAAGAATTTCACCTGAGCGCACTTCAAAACTTATATCTTCAAGTTCGACGACGCCCTGGTTGTTGGTATAGCCCAGCTCTTGTGCGGAAAATCGGACTTCGGCTGGAGTGGCAGGGGTGTGTTCTACTTCCAGTAGGACTTCGCGGCCAACCATTAATTCTGCGAGGTCTTGGGATGAGGTTTGGGAAGTCTTTCGGTGCCCAACCATTTGGCCTTGGCGCATGATTGACACGGTGTCGGTGATGTCCATGATTTCGGTTAGTTTGTGAGTAATGAGCAAAATTGATACGCCATCGTCGCGCAGAACTTTAAGAATTTCGAACAGTTGATCAGCTTCTTGTGGGGTGAGAACGCCTGTGGGTTCATCCAGAATTAGAACCTTAGCACCACCTTTCAGCGCTTTAATGATCTCGACCCGTTGACGTTGCCCAACATTCAGATCAGAAACAAGCGCATGTGGATCTACTTCAAGATTATAAGTGGAAGACAGATGATTAAGCCTTTTGAGCGCAGTAGCACGACCACCATTAAGCGTCAGGCCACCTTCGGAACCAAGCATGACGTTTTCCAAAACAGTAAATGTGGGGACCAACATGAAATGTTGATGTACCATTCCGATTCCATGTTCGATTGCATCGGCAGAAGATCGTACGTCAACTTGTTCGCCATCAAAGGAAATTGTGCCTTTGTCTGCGCGGTGCATTCCATAGATGATGTTCATAAGTGTGGATTTACCAGCGCCATTTTCACCGATGATGCCATGAATGGATCCAGGTGAAACCGCAAGGTTGATGTCTTGGTTTGCGTGAACAAGGCCAAACGACTTGGAAACGTCTTGGAGTTCCAGCGCGTAATTCATTTTAGTCCCTCACCCTGTTGAAGGCTGTTCTACTTTTTTAGCAGTTTGCGATTTGGCTCTGTTTGGGAACAAAAATGAAAACTGTCAAAGGGTGAGGGCAGCTCGAAAGCTGCCCTCGACATCTAAGTGTTTACATTTTGCATGTATTGTCAGAGCGGAAGTCGTGTACCATGATCTCACCAGAAGAGATTTTGTCAGAAGCGGCATCGATAGCTGCTTTCATCTCGTCTGTGATCAATCCAGCATTGTGCTCGTCTAGAGCCCAACCAACGCCGCCTTCTTTAACGCCGAGGATACGAACGCCTGTGTCAAAATTGCCTGACATCGCGTCTTTCATTGTTTCATATGCTGCGACATCGACGCGCTTCAACATGGATGTCAAAACAGAACCTGGGTGAATGTAGTTTTGATTGGAATCTACACCGATCGAAAGCTTTCCAGCGTCTGCGGCTGCTTGCAGAACACCAACGCCTGTGCCGCCAGCCGCTTGATAGATCACGTCTGCGCCGCGGTCGATTTGTGCTTGCGTTAATTCAGCGCCTTTTGTTGGGTCGTTCCAAGCAGCTGGTGTTGTGCCTGTCATGTTTTGCAGAACTTCTGCATCTGCATTCACAGCTTTTACGCCTTGCTCGTATCCACATCCAAATGCGCGGATCAGTGGGATATCCATGCCACCGACAAAACCAACTTTGCCAGTTTTAGACGCCATCGCAGCGGCCATACCAACAAGATAGGAGCCTTCTTGCTCTTTAAATGCGTACTGGCGCAGGTTCGGGTGGTCGAGCCAAGACACATCAATGATCGAAAATTTTACGTCTGGGTTTGCCGCAGCAACCGTCGAAATTGCATCTGCTTGTGCGAAGCCCACACCCAGAACGACAGTAGCGCCCCGCTGTACCATTTTCTCCATAGCTTGTTGGCGTTGCGCTTCGTTGGTGACCTCGAATTCCATCACTTTGACACCTGTCTCGTCTGAGAA
>DLZA01000247.1 GCA_003447515.1 Paracoccaceae bacterium | reverse complement strand
GCCGAAACAGTCACCCCCGCCCGCCCCATCACGCCATCAGTGGTCACGATGTTGACGGTGCAAGCTGCATGAGACATTCCGCCCAAAAACGCTTCACGAAGAGCCATATTTTCAGAGATGGGTGGCGTCACTTCCGGGCAGCCTGCATTCGCTGACTGATATAGGTGGCAAAGTCGTAGTTTGGACGTTCTAAATGAGACAGATGTCCGGGGTCCGCTAAGTCAGAACAGATACCGTTATAGACCTTTTCCGTGCAGCCACGATCCTCAACGTTTACTTCGTCTAACAGAGATTTTAAATCCTCAAGGTTCTTCAGCGCTTCCGCATCTTGCATCCATTCCTTGGACATACCTCCACCAAAATTAATCCGGACCTTACCGACCCCTTCCGGGTGCAGTGTCAGATACCAAAAATAACCAGGCGTTAGAGTGATCAACAGGCTAGGATAAATTGCCAAGAGATACGTCGTGCGACGACGCTCCCCCTCCATGCGGTCGTTGTCCGGGTGTGCCAGTGCGATCTTTAACTGATCGTCTTTTAGGATTGTATGATAGTTGAACGCAGGCAGACCCGGCGGGCAAACCATATCCTCCAATCGCGACAGGGCCCCAACAGTACCCGCGTGACAAACAGGAAGATGGTAGCTTTCCATAAAATTCTCGGCCAACACCTTCCAGTTTGTATCCCAGACATGGGTTTCAAAGAAAGTTTCTTGGTAATTAGCCATGTCGTAATCACCAACCATTTCCTCGACTTGCGCCAGCTGAACGGCAACGTCGGACGCATCGAGGTCCAATGTCACAAATACCCAACCCAGCCACTCTTGACAGCGAACTTGTGGCAGCTTGTAAGACTCCTTACAAAACCCTTCGTTTAGCGACATGGCAGGGGCACCGCGTAATGATCCGTCAAGATTGTAGGTCCACGCATGATATGGGCAGACAATGGACCGCGCGTTACCTCGGCCATGCAGCAACGTGGACATCCGGTGCAAACATACATTGGATTGCGCCCGCAGACTGTTATCCTTATTGCGGATAACCATGATCGGCTGACCCGCCAAATCTTGCGTCAAGTAGTCCCCCACATTGGGCAACGCGTCTGCACGGCCGACGCAAAACCAATCTTTGGAAAAAATGTCAGACAACTCTCGCGTGAGAAATTCCTCAGAGGTATAGACAGACGGCGGCATGGCTTTAGCTTGCTCAAAAGGCTGGCTTACGTTTTTTTGAAGTTGTTCAACGGGATCGTTCGATTGATCAAGCATGGAATGCGTCCTTAAAGCTTTAATTCATAGAATCTATACTGGTGTGCCGTCTAAAAACAACTCTCTAGCAAAGCGCGCGTGTTTGTTTGCGTCATCTCTGTCGGATTCCCACCAACAGACGGGTCAATTAATGCATCCATCACAAGTGTATCCATATTTGGATCTATGACACCAAGAGACGTAAGGTTTTCCGGAATGTTCAACGACTGGTTTAGCTCGCCCACATAATCATAAAATGAATTAAAACCGCCTTGTAAGCCGAGATAGGCCGAAGCATCGCTCAGTCGATCCACAACTGCAGCCTTGTTAAACCGTAACACCGGCTGCATCACGACTGCATTAGTAGTGCCGTGGTGAGTGTTGTGATGCGCACCAATTGGGTGGGACAAAGCATGAATTGCGCCAAGCCCTTTCATAAAAGCAGTTGCCCCCATCGTGGCCGCTACCAACATTTGCGACCGTGCCTCGATGTCCGCACCATCCACATATGCGTTGTGAAGGTTATTTTTTATTAAACGCATCCCTTCCAAAGCGATACCCTGCGCCATTGGATGAAAATGTGGGGAGCAATATGCCTCCAAACAGTGTGCAAATGCGTCCATGCCCGTGCCTGCAGTGATCATCGGCGGCATACCAACCGTCAACTCTGGATCAGAAATGACAATGCTTGGCATAACTTTGGGATGAAAAATAATTTTTTTCTGAAGGGTTTTAGAATTAGTTAAAACGGAAGCGCGTCCTACTTCCGAACCCGTCCCAGCGGTAGTCGGAATTGCAATAATCGGTGCTATAAGATCTGAATCTGCTTTGGTCCACCAATCACCAATATCTTCGAAGTCCCAAACAGGTCGTGTTTGACCGCACATAAAAGCAATCATTTTGGCGAGATCAATGCCCGATCCGCCACCAAACGCGATAATGCCATCATGGTTTCCGTCCGCATAAGCTTTGAGCCCCTTCGCAAGATTTATCTCGTTCGGGTTCTGGTCTACTTCACCGAACAGAGCACGAGCGAAGCCAGCACCTTCCATCAAGTCCAAAGCTTTGCCGGTGATTGGCAGTGAGGCCAGACCACGATCTGTCACCAACAGTGGGTTCTGCATTCCAACTGATTGGCAAGCCTCACCGAGTTCAGAAATTCTCCCTGCACCAAAGCGAATGGGGGTAGGGAATGACCAATTAACGGAAGTAGCCATGTTACGCACTTTCTTATGTTCGACCGTGCGAACTTTGGCCCAAACGATCAGGAATTGTCTATCAAAAAGTAAGCATCAGACCGGTCAACGCCACAAAAGGCATGCGGGTCTCCCAATGGCTGTCATGGCTGGCTCAGCGCTAAGTTCACGGATTATGAGGCATAAACAAACTACAAATACTTGGTATTAGGCATTTCAACTTTCATGTGGCGGTGTCCATTCGCCATGTCGGAAATTAGTCTCAGGTCCACGCTGCGTGACCACTAACTTGCAGCCAGATGGCGACACCGAGAAGTGCTCTGACCCACAAGCGAGGGAAACAAAATCACCAGCCGAGTAAAGATGGCCATCGTCGTCCCGCAGATTACCTTCCACGATAAAGAATTCCTCATCGCCGTTATGACGGTGCGGATTGCATTTTGTACCAGGAGCCATGATCATCAGATAACTGCCCTGACCTGTAACTTCATTGAATGATACATTTTTCCAAAGTACGTCTTGCCCTTCAAGCCCGAGCATGTTCATGGGTGTAAACGTGCTCGGGTCGAAGGTGGCAACCGTGCGGTAATCGGCAAGTTTTGGCATAAGCGTTTCCTTTCACATATTCTGCATGAGTAAAACCGTTGGGTCAAAGTTAATTATGGCAGGCTGCGCCCCTTTGGATGAACCAAGCCCTTTCCTCTAGCCAATTGACCATTCATGCTATAAGGCCGCCCAAAACACTCTATTTTTTTAGACAGGCCGATCCAGATGGAACTTAGAAATATCGCGATTATCGCACACGTTGATCATGGTAAAACCACACTTGTGGACGAACTATTGAAACAGTCCGGTGCATTTCGAGAGAACCAGGCTGTTGCAGAGCGAGCGATGGACAGCAATGATTTGGAACGCGAACGCGGCATCACTATTTTGGCGAAAGCCACATCTGTAGAGTGGAATGGAACGCGTATTAACATAGTAGATACCCCTGGCCACGCCGATTTTGGCGGTGAAGTAGAACGCATCTTATCTATGGTGGACGGTGTGGTTCTTTTGGTAGATGCAGCCGAAGGCCCAATGCCGCAGACTAAATTTGTAACCTCAAAAGCATTAGCGCTAGGTTTACGTCCGATCGTAGTCTTGAACAAAGTGGACAAGCCAGACGGCGAGCCCGATCGCGCGCTTGATGAGTGTTTCGATCTGTTTGCAAACCTTGGTGCAGATGATGAACAGTTGGATTTTCCATCTATGTATGCGTCTGGCCGCGCCGGTTGGGCAGACATGGAGCTTGATGGACCACGCAAAGATTTAACAGCTCTTTTTGATCTAATAGTCCAACACGTCCCTGCGCCGAAGCAGTTGGAGAAATACGAAGAGCCCTTCAAAATGCTAGCCGTAACTTTAGGCGCTGACCCTTTCATTGGACGCATTCTTACCGGCCGCGTCGAA
>DLZA01000246.1 GCA_003447515.1 Paracoccaceae bacterium | reverse complement strand
ATCATGATGATATGGCAGCAGCATCTGGAGGGTTGATTTTCGTTAATGGAGTTGGAGCGATTGCTGGCCCGTTGGTGGTGGGGTGGATGATGGGCAGGTATGGACCGGACAGTTTTTTCCTTTATATTGGTATTTTGCTTTTCCTAATGGCTGTGTACGCAATATATCGAACGTTCCAACGGCAAGCGCCAAGTGTTGACGATACAGCATCCTACCAACCTGTCTTTGCGACGGCTTCTCCAGTGGCCGTCGAGGTCGCTCAAGAATGGTCCATTGAAGCAGAGCTGGAGGCAGAAGAGTAAGCCACATATCAAGATAATTCATTAAACGATCAAGAAATAAATTTGTGTGAGGTGATATAAGGTTTTAGTGGTGTGATTACAGGTATGCTTTATTCAAACGATGGGCAGATAAAAAGAGTGTCCAAACGTTGAACGTCGTAGTTTATCTGGCATCTGCAAGGGACTAGAGTTGCAAATCAAACAAGGCTGGTCTGCGCGAGACGCGCTTGCGAAATTTGATGAAATGTAGCATTCTAATAATTAGTTTAATATTGAACCGTATTGCGAGGATGTAATTACTGTTATGAATTTCGATATGATTGTGATTGGCGCAGGACCAGGTGGATATGTTTGTGCAATTCGAGCAGCGCAAAATGGTCTCAAGGTTGCTGTGGTTGAACGCGAACATTTGGGTGGTATCTGCCTGAATTGGGGTTGCATTCCAACCAAGGCGTTGTTGCGGTCATCCGAGGTTTTTCATTTGATGGAGCGGGCTAAAGACTTTGGTTTGACGGCTGATAAGTTTGGCTTCGATCTTGACGCCGTTGTGAAGCGGTCACGAGGCGTTGCAAAGCAATTATCAAACGGAATTGGGCACTTACTAAAGAAAAATAAAATCAGCGTTCTGATGGGAACTGGTAAGCTTATTGGTGATGGGAAGGTTGTTGTGACGACCGACAAAGGTGAAGAAACGTTAACGGGTAAGTCCATTGTCGTTGCCACTGGAGCAAGAGCGCGTGAACTACCAGGACTTGAAGCTGATGGTGATTTAGTTTGGACTTACAAACATGCCTTGCAACCACCTAGGATGCCCAAAAAATTATTGGTGATTGGGTCTGGTGCTATTGGCATCGAATTCGCCAGTTTTTATAATACCTTCGGTGCTGAAACAACCGTGGTTGAAGTAATGGACCGAGTGCTGCCTGTTGAAGACCAAGAAATATCAATTTTGGCAAAGAAACAATTTGAAAAACAAGGCATGACGATCAAAGAGAAATCTTTGGTTAAAACGTTGCATCGTGCAAGAAATAAGGTGATCGCAGATATCGAAACAAAAGGCGAAATTAAGCAGTTTGAATTTGATACGGTTATTTCTGCTGTTGGTATTCTGGGAAATGTCGAAGGCTTAGGCATGGAAGAACTGGGAATTAAAATTGATCGCTCTCATGTAATTACAGACGAATTTTGTTCCACGGACGTGGAAAACATATTTGCGATTGGGGACATTGCTGGTGGTCCATGGTTGGCACACAAAGCCTCTCACGAAGGTGTTATGGTTGCAGATAAAGTTGCTGGCAAACATGTGAACCCTGTGAAGCCCGAAAGCATTGCAGGTTGCACGTATTGCTATCCACAAGTGGCAAGCGTGGGAATGACCGAGGCCATGGCCAGAGACTCGGGCTTGGATGTGAAGATTGGTCGCTTCCCATTTATTGGCAATGGAAAAGCGATTGCGCTTGGCGAACCTGATGGCCTGGTCAAAACAATTTTTGACGCAACAACTGGAGAGTTGCTGGGTGCGCACATGATTGGGGCTGAGGTGACAGAGTTGATTCAGGGCTTTGTGATTGGCCGTCAGCTGGAAACGACGGAGCAAGATATTATGGAGACCGTATTTCCACATCCAACTCTTTCAGAGGCTATGCATGAAAGTGTTCTCGATGCCTATGGTGGTGCAATTCATTTTTAGGTGTAAAATTTTGAGTGAAAGAAAAAACATGCATGACCTTACGATTCCTGCCTTCCGCCACCCGGAGAAAGTGCGGAAGCCTGACAATTTACAGCCCCAAAAGCCAGATTGGATTCGAGTAAAGGCACCTACATCGCAAGGTTATTTTAAAACGCGTGAAATTATGCGTGAAAATAATCTAGTAACGGTTTGTGAAGAGGCTGGCTGTCCAAACGTTGGTGAATGCTGGTCGCAAGGGCATGCGACCATGATGATCATGGGTGAGGTATGCACGCGTGCTTGCACGTTCTGCAATATTGCGACTGGTAAGCCGCCTGAAGGCTTAGATGCTTTTGAGCCAGGCCGCGTTGCAGCAGCAGTAAAAAAGCTTGAGTTAAAACACGTTGTCATCACATCCGTGGACCGCGACGATTTGGTTGACGGTGGCGCGGAGCACTTCGCTCAGACTATTCGTGCTATTCGTAAGCAGTCCCCTCACACGACTATCGAAATCCTCACGCCAGACTTTATTCGTTGCGATAACAGCGTACTAGAAGTGGTAGTTGAAGCACGACCTGATGTGTTTAACCACAACCTGGAGACCGTTCCAGGTCTCTATCCAGAAGTGCGCCCGGGAGCGCGGTATTTCCATTCTTTGCGCTTATTACAGCGGGTCAAAGAACTAGATCCATCTATGTTTACAAAGTCTGGGATAATGGTGGGACTTGGCGAAGACAAACAGTCTGTGATTCAAGTCATGGATGATATGCGTGCTGCAAAAATTGATTTTATGACAATCGGCCAATACTTACAGCCAACGCCCAAACACCATGCGCTAGATAGGTTTGTAACCCCAGAAGAGTTTGCAACTTACGAAAAGGCTGCTTTTAGTAAGGGGTTCTTGATGGTATCTGCTACTCCTTTGACACGGTCGTCATACCATGCCGGTGATGATTTTACACGAATGAGAGCTGCTCGACTTGAAGCACTCAGTTGCGTTTAGAGAGCAAAAAAGTTTTCTTTGCTCCTGAACCGCAACATTGATTACAGCTCGGAAGTAAAATGCTACAGTGAAACTCTCTTATAGGGCTTTTCATTTTCTCCACTCCGTGGGATATGGCATTCGCAACACCGAACAGTCCAGCAGGAGAGTGCAATGGAAATTCGTGAGGCCCTCACCTTTGATGATGTACTTCTTGTGCCGGGCGCGTCTGAGGTGCTGCCGGCTACGGCAGACACACGTACGTTTGTAACCAAAAGTATTCCCTTGAATATTCCACTTTTAAGCTCGGCAATGGATACTGTGACCGAAGCGCGTATGGCCATAGCGATGGCGCAGGCAGGCGGTATGGGCATCTTACATCGCAATCTCTCGCTCGAAGAACAGCAGCAACAGGTGCGGCGTGTTAAGCGGTTTGAAAGTGGGATCGTTTACAACCCTGTTACGCTTTCCCCGACACAAACCCTGGGTGATGCTAAGGCACTGCAAACGAAATACCGCGTAACTGGGTTTCCCGTAGTTGATGAAAAAGGTCGTCTATTAGGCATTGTGACCAACCGCGACATGCGGTTTGCCAGTGCGGATGAAACACCTGTGTCAAAGATGATGACGGGCAAAAACCTAGCTGTTTTGCGAGAACCGGCTGATTTAGCAGAAGCCAAGTCGATGATGCACGCCCGGCGGATTGAAAAGTTATTGGTTGTAGACCAGCAAAATAAACTCACAGGTTTGCTAACAATAAAGGACATCGAGCAATCTGTGTTAAATCCTGACGCCTGTAAGGATACCAAGGGGCGTCTGCGTGTTGGTGCGGCGTCCACTGTTGGTGATAATGGATTTGAACGCTCTGAACAATTAATTGACGCAGGCGTAGATTTGTTGGTCATTGATACGGCGCACGGCCACTCTGGAAGCGTTGCTCGAGCAGTGGAGCGAATAAAAAAAGCCAGTAATTACGTTCAAGTCGTTGCTGGGAACGTGGCCACGGCAGAGGCTACGCGGGCGTTAATTGACGCTGGAGCCGATGCTGTAAAGGTTGGTATCGGACCTGGTTCTATTTGCACAACACGCATCGTTGCAGGCGTGGGCGTTCCACAGCTTACGGCAATCAATGATTGTGCCGAAGTAGGCGCCAAAACTGGTATCCCTGTTATTGCGGATGGTGGTATAAAATTTTCTGGCGATTTTGCTAAAGCAATTGCTGCGGGTGCATCCTGCGCGATGATTGGCTCCATGCTAGGTGGTACAGATGAAGCGCCTGGCGAAGTAATTTTATATCAAGGTCGTTCGTATAAATCCTTTCGTGGTATGGGGTCTGTTGGTGCGATGGCTCAAGGTTCTGCGGATCGGTATTTTCAAAAAGAAGCGAGCGCTGAAAAATTGGTTCCTGAGGGGATTGAAGGGCAAGTCCCGTACAAAGGGCCTGCTGGTACCGTTTTGCACCAAATGATTGGTGGGCTGCGAGCTGCAATGGGGTACACTGGCTGTGCAACCGTTGAAGACATGCGAACCAATTGTAATTTTGTTAAAATCTCGAGTGCTGGCTTAAAAGAAAGCCATGTACATGATGTACAGATCACCCGGGAAAGCCCAAATTATCGGGTCGGCTAAATGACACCATCCGCAAGGTATGCTGCTGCAATTGATGTACTTGATAAATTTTTGGATGGGCATCCAGTAGAGAAAATTTTGTCAAATTGGGCACGTAAAAATCGCTATGCAGGCAGTAAAGACCGTGCAGCAGTGCGTGATATTGTATTTGATTGCCTTCGAAAACTGAGTAGTTTCCAAGCTATTAGCGGCATCCACAATGGGCGCGGATTAGCGATTGGACACTGCTTGGAGATAGGACTGGAGCTAAAAGACGTATTTAATGGTGAAGGCTATGCGCCTGAACCTCTGGATGAATACGAATTGGCTTCTTTGGACGTAGAGCCGACACCAAATGCTGCTCAAAAAGGAAACCTGCCTGACTGGGTTTTTCAGATCGTATCGATGGACCACGTGAACGAAGTAAATGTTCTAACAGCAAACCTAAGTCGGCGCGCACCCGTAGATTTGCGAGTAAACACCTCAAAAACAAACTTAAATGCTGTACAGTTGGCCTTAGAGGAAGAAGGGATTGTTTCGCAGCCTTTGGATGATGTGGCAACCGCATTGCGCATTGTAAAAAATCCACGTCGTGTTGTGGGATCAAGGGCCTTTGCAGATGGTTGGCTTGAACTGCAAGATGCCGCATCACAGGCGGTTGTGGAAATGTTAGATATTCAACCCAACAATCAGGTTTTAGATTTTTGTGCTGGTGGAGGTGGCAAAACTTTAGCAATGGCAGCAGCTCAACCTGGTGCAAAATTTGACGCTTGGGATATCAGTGCGGCGCGTTTAAAGTCATTAAAGGTACGTGCTAAACGCGCCGGTGCAACGGTTTTCGTGCTTGAAACGGAACCAAGTGCTCCCACTTATGATCTTGTTTTTGTGGATGCACCTTGCTCTGGCTCCGGTTCCTGGCGACGAAATCCTGAGGGTAAGTGGCGACTTACGTCAGATCGTTTAAACGAGTTACAACGTATACAAGCGAAGCTCCTTCAACAAGCAGCGGTTTGTACGAAGCCTGGCGGAATTTTGGCCTATGTTACTTGCTCTATCTTTGATTGTGAAAATCGAGCACAAGTCGATAAGTTTTTAAACGACTATCCAGCCTTTGCACTACTTAAAAAACGGGATTTCTCAGT
>DLZA01000056.1:2701-3934 GCA_003447515.1 Paracoccaceae bacterium | reverse complement strand
GGCATCTTTATTGCTGCTAGCCCCACTTCAGGATGGCCCAGTATTCCAACTGCAACACTATAATTTTTGCTTATGGAGGCGCTAGAAATAGCTCTCTTTCTGCAACATGATATTTAAACTTACGTCCAATATTATTTTAATGTCACTATCATATATTACAAATTATATTTGTTTATTGCCGTACAAATGAAAACCCAACTGCAACCGTTATATTACCCGCTGCCAGAGAGATTATTTATTTGCAGCCCCACGATTACTATCTATCGTCATTTTATAAACAAACTGATCAGCAGGGTGCCAATTGAATGAAGCAATAATGACACCATCCTTGGTAATATAACGGCGAAGGAGTTGGAGGGCTAAAGCATCTGGACGCAGTCCGAGTTGTCGGCTTATGCGCAGCGGCATGGCGAGCGACCTAATTTCTTGCACAACCTGCTCGATTGGTTCACCACAATGTTTTTCCAAAAGGTTAAAAAATGCTCCCCTATGCTGTTCAAGCGTATCTATCTGGTCCTCAAAACGAGGCGGGATATAGCTTTCAATCATAGCAATTGATCTCCCACCGGGTTCTGTCCACCGAACGCCAGTAATGCAGAACCACTCCTCCCCTGCTTTTCCGCCCACACTTTTGGCAAGCTCATCATCAAGAACGATGCGTTTTGTGCCATGGACAACAAACCAGGTCTCCAAAGCTACTTGAAATAGCTCTTCTAAGGTTTGTATAGACTGGAGATAGCTGCGCCTTGGGTTGTTCGAGACAACTTCAGTCCCACGACCTTGAGTGCGCGAGACATAACCGAGTTCGGTTAATTTGCGCAATGCCTCTCGAACCGTAAACCTGCTGGCCTTGAATTCAAAACCAAGATCGGCTTCCGTAGGAAGTAATGATCCAACAGGATATAGCCCCTGCGACAGGCGATCTTCCAAATCCCGCTGAATTCTGCGATACCTTGGTTCTCCATTTTGCACTGCAGGAACCTCTCAAAAATCAGCGTCAAAAACGACCTATATTTATACTCTAAACATCATAATTTACCACATACGTCAATAAACAAGACCTGTAGCGCACACAGGTGGCCTACTATAAAGAGAGACAAAGATATGGACAAATATATAAAAATATCTTAAGTTGAACGAACAAATTAAGTCTGAGTAGAGTATTTTCCATACCTGTGCGCTAAACAATTTTGAAAGCTTGCCAAATGACTTGGGTTTAATTGCCATTTTATA
>DLZA01000056.1:0-2325 GCA_003447515.1 Paracoccaceae bacterium | reverse complement strand
TTAGGAAAAAACTAGGCCAGCTGAACTTGATGATTGCCCATATTCTTGGCCTACTTGCGGCCCTTTAAACGGAGAACATTACCAATGCCAAACAAAGCCATGAAGTCAACTCTTGATGATGGCGGGTTCATCCTGGCACCAGGCGTATTCGATCTCATCTCGGCAAAAATTGCTGACAAAATAGATTTCCCTGCGCTGTACATCACTGGGTACGGCACTGTAGCATCCTATCTCGGCGTACCAGACGCAGGAATAGCGACCTACCGGGACATGATTGAGCGAATTTCTCAAATTGTAAAAATGACCAATACACCCGTTATAGCCGATGCCGATACCGGCTACGGAGGCCTGCTTAATGTGCGCGAGACTGTTCGCGGCTATGAGGCCGCGGGCGTTACGGCAATGCAGATGGAAGACCAAGAATTTCCTAAGCGCTGCGGCCACACGCTAGGACGTCGTGTCGTTCCGATGGAGGATATGGTGCGCAAGCTAGAAGTAGCGTTAGATAGTCGTAAGAACGATGATTTTCTACTGATTGCGCGCACTGACTCACGGACTTCTCTGGGCTTAGATGAAGCTATCAAGCGCGGCAGAGCATACCAACAGGCTGGCGCTGATGTCATATTTGTAGAGAGCCCCGAAAGCGAAGACGAAATGAAACGCGTGCGTGACGAAATTGACGGACCGTTGTTTGCTAACATGGTGAACGGTGGACGCACGCCATTATTGTCTGCCGAAAAACTTAAGGCGATGGGGTACCAGATTGCGATCCACCCAGCAGTTGGTTTTTTGGCAATCGGCCACGCGCTCAACCATGCCTATGCTGATTTGCTCCACCATGGAGAGACCACCAAAGAGGTACCGCTATATTCCTTTGACGAGTTTAATAAACTTATTGGCTTTGAGGATATTTGGGAGTTCGAAAAGAAGTTCATAAGCTGATACATGGAGCTCCAAAAAAAATGCCATCCCTGACTGTTTCCCCAAAGGAGATTTTTATGACGGACGCAGTACATAATTATGCTAATGTTTACAATAATAATGTGGGGTTTGGTCAAAACCCTGCTCTGATCATGGTTGATTTTGCACATGCATATTTTGATATTGATTGCCCACTATTCGCGGATGTGGAAGATGCGCTAGAAAGTGCGCTTAGGGTTAGAGACGCCGCGCATCAGGCAGGTATTCCTGTTTTTTTGACCCGTGTCATCTATCAAAAAAATGGGTATGATGGTGGCCGGTTTTTCGAGAAAGCCAAACCGTTGGAGGCCTTCATAGAAGGCCGTCGCACAGCTGAATTTGTCAAGGGACTGGAGCCGCGCGAAAATGAAACAATCATCACCAAACAATATCCAAGCGCATTTTTTGGAACTAGCCTAGCCTCCACACTACACGCCGCAAAGTTGGATAGTGTAATTCTGACAGGTCTGACCACGAGTGGCTGTGTACGCGCGTCTTGTGTCGATTCGATGTCACATGGGTTCACAACCAGTGTCGTGAGAGAGGCATGTGGGGATCGCCACGAAGCACCACATCAGGCTAACTTGTTCGATATGAACGCCAAATATGCTGATGTTGTTAATGAATCTGATATGTTATCCTATATGAAAACGCTGGCATGAGTACGGTTGCAATTATTGGAGCAGCCGGTGGCATTGGTCGAGTTCTTGTGGATGAGCTGAGTGCAAATGGTAGCAATATAATTGCCTTGGATCTTCCCACTTCCCTGCGCGCTCACCCTTTAAAATGTACTTCAATACCAATTGACATACTTGACACCGAAAGCATCGATCTAGCCACCAACATTGTCAGAAGCATGGATTTGGAACTTGACGGGTTGGTAAACCTTGCTGGTTACACCAAGGGTGTGAGGCCCTTGGTCGAGATGGATTTAGCCACTTTTGATGATACCATTATGGGTAATTTAAGGGGTGTATTCACAAGCACGCGCGAGCTGCTTCCGCTTATGGCTCGACATGGGTCGATCGTGACTGTTGCATCGGGATTGGCACAATCCATTCGACCTGGGCATGGTGCCTATGCGATGGCGAAAGCGGGTATAATTGCAATGACGAAAACTCTAGCCATTGAGGAATCTCCACGTCTACGAGTAAACGCAGTCGCGCCAGGGCCAGTACAAACTGCCTTTTTGACTGGAGGGACAGGAGTTTCCACTGAAGATCAGGCATGTATTATCGATGTTGAAAAGTTGGCGTCAGCAACACCCCTTGGGCGGATAGCCATTCCCACAGATGTAACAGGCCCAATTAGATTTTTACTCAGTGAGCAAAGCGGTTTTATGACAGGTCAGGTTCTTTGGATTAA
>DLZA01000128.1 GCA_003447515.1 Paracoccaceae bacterium | reverse complement strand
AGATTTAACAGCTCTTTTTGATCTGATAGTCCAACACGTCCCTGCGCCTAAGCAGTTGGAAAAATACAACGAGCCCTTCAAAATGCTAGCCGTAACTTTAGGCGCTGACCCATTCATTGGGCGCATTCTTACCGGCCGCGTCGAAAGCGGCACACTGAAAATGGGTGAGACCGTAAAAGCTTTGAACATGGATGGTACGGTTGTGGAGAGTTTCCGTGCCACCAAAATTCTAGCCTTCAGAGGGCTGGCACAAACACCAATTGATGTTGCAGAGGCAGGCGATATCGTTTCACTGGCGGGAATGACTAAGGCAACGGTAGCCGACACACTCTGCGATGTGTCTGTCGAACAGGCAATCCCGGCTCAGCCCATTGATCCGCCTACCATATCAGTAACTTTTGGCATCAACGACAGCCCCTTAGCGGGTCGTGATGGAAAAAAAGTACAGTCGCGCGTGATCCGTGACCGATTAATGAAAGAGGCTGAAACCAACGTAGCAATTAAAGTAAACGATACGCCCGGCGGTGAAGCCTTTGACGTGGCAGGTCGTGGTGAATTGCAGATGGGTGTTTTGATTGAAAATATGCGACGTGAAGGGTTCGAACTTTCAATTTCTCGCCCTAAGGTTCTGTTCCAAGAAGTAGATGGCGTGCGTTGCGAACCGATTGAAGAAGTTACCATTGATGTCGATGACGAATATTCTGGTTCTGTCATCGAGAAACTGACAGGCTCTCGCAAAGGCTCTTTGACTGAGATGAAACCGGCTGGAGCGGGCAAAACACGCATCATAGCACATGTGCCATCACGCGGTTTGATCGGGTATCACGGAGAATTCTTGACCGACACTCGCGGTACGGGAGTCCTAAACCGTGTGTTCCATGAATGGGCACCACATAAGGGCAAGATTCCTGGCCGCCGTGCTGGCGTTCTAATTTCCATGGAAAACGGTACATCTGTAGCGTTCGCGCTTTGGAACCTCGAAGATCGCGGTAAAATGTTTATTGGTGCACAGGAAAGTGTGTACACAGGCATGATCATCGGAGAGCATAGCCGTGAAAACGATCTGGAGGTGAACCCTCTCAAAGGGAAAAAACTAACCAATGTGCGTGCTTCTGGCACTGATGAAGCAGTTCGTTTGACGACACCCGTGCGTTATTCTCTTGAAGAGGCAATTGCTTATATCGATACGGACGAGCTGGTCGAAGTAACGCCAAACGCGATCCGGTTACGTAAGATGCATTTGGACCCACACGAACGTAAACGCGCAGCAAAAGTTGAAAACGGTTAACTGCGCATCTCTATTGCACTTACACCCTTCATGGGAACCTACCAGACGTGTGTAGCCCTACTTTTGCACGGTGCTTTTGAAATTCCGAACGGTTTTGGAGTGCCCCAAAATGACAAAATTAAGTTGCGACTCCTGTGACATTCTGTCCATATAAGTGCACACTGCCAGTGCTCCCTAATAAAAATTGAGTGCCTGCGGTCGTTTCTTTTGACAGAACGGGGACAATAATGGCACGCAAACCTGAACCAACTTTTCGTGAATCCACCAACATCATGTTCAATAATGCTGTTGAATTGATGCAACTTCCGCCAGGCTTGGTTGAAAAAATTCGAGTGTGTAACGCCACTTACACTGTACGATTTGGCGTGCGCCTGCGTGGCGACATTCAAACGTTTACAGGCTATCGTTCGGTACACTCAGAACACATGGAGCCTGTGAAAGGTGGTATTCGATTTGCAACGTCCGTGAACCAAGACGAGGTCGAGGCTTTGGCAGCGCTTATGACATACAAATGCGCCCTGGTCGAAGCTCCTTTTGGTGGTTCCAAGGGAGGGTTGTGCATCGATCCCCGAAAATGGGACGAGGAAGAACTGGAGCGAATTACACGACGTTTCGCCTATGAGCTGGCAAAACGGGATTTAATCCACCCATCACAAAACGTTCCAGCGCCTGACATGGGTACGGGTGAGCGAGAGATGGCTTGGATCGCGGACCAATACTCACGGATGAACACCACGGATATTAACGCGCGCGCCTGCGTGACTGGCAAGCCAATCTCAAGCGGCGGCATCCAAGGCCGCACCGAGGCCACAGGCCGCGGTGTCCAATACGCACTGCAGGAATTTTTTCGCCATCCAGAAGATATCAAAGCAGCGGGCATGTCTGGCACATTAGATGGCAAGCGTATCATCGTGCAGGGACTTGGTAATGTTGGCTATCACGCGGCAAAATTCTTATCAGAGGAGGATGGTTGCAAGATTATTGGCGTTCTAGAATATAACGGCTGTGTTACAAATCCCAATGGGATTGATATCGAAGCACTAAAAAAACATTTGATAGAACACGGTAGTCCAGACGGTTTTACTGGTGGCAAAATTCATCTGGCAGATGCACCAATTATGGAAATGGAAGCAGATATTCTCGTTCCGGCAGCCATGGAAGGTGTGGTAAACCTTGAAAATGCCGCACGGATCCAAACACCACTCATTATCGAAGCTGCCAACGGCCCTGTGACCTCAGGTGCCGATGAAATTCTTCGTAAAAAGGGCTGCGTCATTATTCCTGATATGTATGCAAATGCTGGTGGTGTTACAGTGTCCTACTTTGAATGGGTGAAAAACCT
>DLZA01000229.1 GCA_003447515.1 Paracoccaceae bacterium | reverse complement strand
TAATGGAAACTCCCGCGTTAGTAGTAAAGAGGAGGTAATTTAACTTGGCCATATTTTATTGGCTAAGTCGTAGCGATCAAACTTAAAAAGGGGAGCTAAATGCTCCCCTTTCGTAAAACTCGCAGGCTACCACAAACTACAGTGCGTTTAGATCCATTTTGGCACAAATGCGATTGGGATTAAGCAACAGCTTCAGCCCATTAACTACAACCGCTGGTCGCACCACAGGTATTGCACTTCATGCAGGTACCGTTGCGCACAAGCGTATAGTTTCCACAATCCCCACAGGCATCACCCTCATAGCCTTGCATCTTAGCTTTCGCGCGGTCATCCATTTGCATAGGCGCGACTCCCGCCGAAACATGTGCTTCGCCCGGAGCTCCGGAAAAACCGCCACTTGAGGATACATCTGGACTGACAGCTGCGTCTCCAAAAAGACCCGTGGGCGAACCACCCTGCAGAACCATCAGCTCCTGTGGCATTCTATGGCGGTGGTATCCTGGGGACACAACCTGTTTAAGCATCGCGACTGCATTGTCAGAGGCAGGACGCACATTGCTTGATCCCTCTTCCACTCCGCGACCCAGGTCGTCAAAGTGGTTTCCCTCTGGCACCACATGAGCTAGGTCCGTACGGTCTAAATATGATACTGCTAATTCGCGGAAAATGTAATCTAGGATCGACGTTGCATTCTTTATGCTGTCATTGCCTTGCACCATGCCCGCCGGCTCGAACCGTGTGAATGTAAATGCGTCCACGAACTCATCCAAGGGTACACCATATTGTAGACCAACCGACACAGCGATTGCAAAATTGTTCATCATAGCGCGGAAACCGGCGCCTTCTTTATGCATATCTATGAAGATCTCGCCAAGGTTTCCATCTTCATACTCACCTGTTCGCAGGTACACTTTGTGACCACCAACTGTTGCTTTTTGAGTATAGCCCTTGCGACGCTCTGGCAGTTTCGCCCGAGCCGCTGCAATTTCCTTAACGATTACCTTTTCAACAATCTTTTCGGCCAAAACCTGCGCACGCTCACCGGATGATGCCTCAAGCAACGTCTCTTCCAGATCCTCATCGTCGTCTTCGATCAAAGCAGAAGAAAGTGGTTGGGACAGTTTGGAACCATCACGATAAAGCGCATTGGCTTTTACACCCAGTGACCAAGACCGTTCGTAAGCTTTCTGACAGTCCTCAATTGTAGCGTCCGACGGCATATTGATCGTCTTGGAAATTGCGCCCGATATAAAAGACTGAGCCGCTGCCATCATTGTAATGTGACTATCCACGGACAAAAATCGCTTGCCAATTTTGCCACATGGGTTTGCACAATCAAATACGGACAGATGCTGGCTCTCAATGAACGGCGCGCCTTCTAGTGTCATGGTTCCACATACGTGGTTATTCGCCGCTTCCACTTGTTTCTTGTTGAACCCGAGGTGGGTCAGTAAGTCAAACGTTGGATCGTTCAGCTTTTCGACTGGAATACCGAGCGTGCCCGAGCAAAAATCCGTTCCCAGCGTCCACTGGTTGAACACAAACCGAATATCAAAGGCTGTTGGCAGCGCTGCCTCGATTTTGTTGATTTCTACTTGGCCAAAACCATGCCCTTTTAGGGTAGTGTGGTTGATGTCAGGCGCATTACCCATTGTACCGTGACCTACAGCATAAGATATCACTTCCTCGATCTGACTTGTAGAATAACCCAGTGCCGTTAGGGCGCCAGGTACAGATTGGTTAATGATTTTAAAGTAACCACCACCGGCCAATTTCTTGAACTTCACTAATGCAAAGTCAGGCTCAATGCCTGTTGTGTCACAATCCATGACTAGTCCAATTGTGCCAGTTGGCGCAATTACTGAAACCTGTGCATTGCGATAGCCGTACTGTTCACCAAGCTTTACCGCTTCTTGCCATACTGTTTTGGATAATTCAGACAATTGCACGTCAGGACTATTAGCGTGGTCAAGCGGAACCGGCTTTACATCAAGCGCATCATAGCCATCAGTTGCACCCTCTGCGGCAAGCGCATGATTGCGCATAACACGCAGCATATGTTTGGAGTTTTTTTCGTAGCCTGAGAAAGGTCCTAACTCCTTCGCCATTTCGGCAGATGTTGCATATGCCACACCAGTCATCACAGCCGTCAGTGCACCACACATTGCTCGGCCTTCGTCCGAGTCATATGAATAACCCATGTTCATCAGTAAGCCGCCTATGTTGGCGTAACCCAAACCCAATGTCCGGAATTTGTAAGAACGCTCTGCGATCTCCTTAGAAGGGAACTGCGCCATTAGAACGGAAATTTCCAGGGTCATCGTCCACAGGCGCGATGCATGCATATACGCAGCCGCATCGAATTTATTGTCTGCATAGAACTTCAACAGGTTCATGGACGCAAGATTGCAGGCCGTATCATCCAAGAACATGTATTCAGAACACGGGTTGGAGCCTCGGATCTGACCATCTTCTGGACATGTGTGCCACTGATTGATCGTATCATGATACTGAACACCTGGGTCAGCACAAGCCCAAGCAGCATGACCAACATCTTCCCACAATTCACGCGCCGAAACGGTCGCCTGCACCTCACCGTCCGTACGACGCAGCAATTCCCAAGGCTTGTCGTCTTCGACCGCTTTCAAGAATGCATTTGTAACCCGAACGGAGTTATTAGAGTTTTGACCGGCGACCGTCCCGTAGGCTTCTGAGTCCCAGTCCGTATCGTATGTCGGGAACTCGATGCTTTCGAAGCCTTGCTTCGCGTACTGCAATACTCGGTTCACATAAGTTTCTGGAATTCGAGCTTTTTTCGCTGACTTGATCGCTGACTTCAAACCCGCATTGGTTTTAGGATCGAACGCACCTTCCTCCGAGCCATCCCAAGCACGAATTGCACCAAAAATCTCGTTCAGCTTTTCTTCGTGCATTTTTGAGCCTGCAACTAGTGAGGCAACTTTTTGCTCTTCTCGAACCTTCCAATTGATGAATTCTTTCACGTCGGGATGGTCCATGTCACAAATCACCATCTTCGCCGCTCTGCGAGTCGTACCTCCCGACTTTATCGCTCCAGCAGCCCTGTCCCCAATCTTCAAGAAAGACATAAGTCCAGAAGACTTACCGCCGCCCCCAAGAGGCTCAGAAGCGCTTCGTAGAGAGGAGAAGTTTGTACCCGTGCCTGAACCATACTTAAATAAGCGTGCTTCACGCACCCACAGATCCATTATACCACCTTCGTTAACCAAATCGTCACTGACCGATTGAATGAAGCAAGCATGTGGCTGTGGATGCTCATAGGCCGACTTCGACTTGGTCAATTTCCCAGTTTTGTAGTCAACATAGTGATGTCCTTGGCTCGGACCGTCGATACCGTATGCCCAGTGGAGCCCGGTATTAAACCATTGCGGACTGTTTGGGGCTGCCATCTGATTAGCCAGCATAAACCGCATCTCATCATAAAAGGCACGCGCATCTGATTCTGTGTCAAACATGCCACCTTTCCATCCCCAATACGCCCATGCTCCCGAAAGTCGGTCAAAAACCTGTTTGGAGGACGTTTCGCCGTCATATTCTTTTTTTTCAGATACCCCGTCAGGGACTGAACGCCATAGAAACGCTGGAACACCTGCCTCTTCGACGCGCTTTAACTTAGACGACAAACCTGCTTTGCGAAAATATTTCTGCGCTATCACATCTGCGGCTACTTGGCTCCAGCTTTTGGGGACTTCGACCTCTTCCAGTGAAAATACGACGGTACCGTCGGGATTGCGTATCTCAGATGTTGTCGTGTGGAAGTCGATTTTCGCATAAGCGTCTTGATTTTTTTCAGTAAATCGGCGTTCGATTTTCATAGCTGCCCCGTAAGTTAATAACGTTTTTATACGGACTCCGAAGCCATGGCCTGGTGTACCCCAAGCTTGAAAGCTGCCGTCTGCCCGTCGATCCCTACCTCTATGTGTGCCCACTAAATGTTGTGGTTTTTTTTTGAGGCTTGCACAAGGTGTACGATATTCATGAATCCGTCAACGGAAAATTTTTGAAATTTTATCTATTTTTCCATTGACCAGGCAATGCCACAATTCAATGCAAGGGTGCTAAGTACTGGCAACGTGTTGGTCCCATCTTATAAGCAAGCCAGAACAAAGAATAAAATAAATTTACATCGATTTTCTCAGCACACGATTTATCGAATCAAGGGTTAACAAAAAAATTACTTAATCTTTTTTAAAACATCGTCTCGACGCTAAATTAGCGCTGCAGACCATAAAAATTAGCGCACCATGTCAGAAGAAACAAAACGTTAAAGGATAGAATCACAGTAAGCTTCTGGTGAAAACCCACGGCGAGATTGCCGTGTAAGCTACAGAGATTTACTG